>JARRRG010000442.1:0-3386 GCA_037380965.1 Deltaproteobacteria bacterium | reverse complement strand
ACTGGCCATGAACGTGACCTCGTCCCGCAGACTCGCCTGCATCAGCTCATCATGGACTTCACGGATGATGTCCTTGACATGGAGCCCGTCGGTCTCGCCCGGTTCGTAACCCCTCTCGTCAGCCACGCAGTGAATCACCTCAAGCCCGTTTGCGGCCAGCTCCGTGACATGCCCCACCTTTGCTGAAAGAGCGGGCACGCGAACCGCAACGACCAGGTCGGGGTTCATCTGCTTTAACATCTCCACCTTGCTCATGACATCCGGCGAGTCGGGGATCTCCACCATGTCGAGACCGGCTATCCATGCTGAATCCCACTCTTCTCCCTCGATAAGCGGAATCAGATGTGGACCCCATTCAGCCAATTCCTTGGCTTGGTGCCCGCGAACGATCATGCGCGTCCCAAGCCGAGCCGCGGCAAGTGCGAAGGCCCTCCAGGCTCCGAATGACAGATCTCCAAAGGGCAGGATATCGAAAATGATGGGCAAGGGTACCTTGACGGACGGTGCCGGTTGAGAAACCAGCGTGCCGGAAGCGTCAAATTCCAGCATCGAAGGCTTGCGGCCGATTTCAATGGTGGTAGATATGTATTCTCGACCGTGTATGCCATCCCTGGTGGGTCGGACGATCTCGCTCATGTCGGTCCACATGGAATCAAAGCCTGGACCCGCGTATGCTCCGCCGTACCCTGCTCCCGACACGGGAATCTTACCCGATTTCGCTTGCTCCCAGGTGATGCAGATAATGTCCGGAGTGTACACGTCGTCTCCCAACGCCTCCCATTCCGGGTTGATCGTCTTATGGATGAGGCGCTTGGGGCAACCCTGCACACAGCGGAAACAATTCTTGCACCATTCATCAATGGTGTCTCCCAATATGTCGGAAGAAAAGGTCCGTTTTCGGTATGCATCATAGATGCATTCGTGCTTCACGCACTCCGCGCACTTCAAACATCCTTCGCCCCAGTCGACAATTCCGGACCTCCCGATGACCGGGAAACGATTCGGGGTTTCACAGACCTCTATGTGATATTTGGTGGGCATGTTCTCTTCTCTCCAGTGAACGGAAGACGTGCTCCCCAAATTGCTGCATTGCCACCGTACCCTGTACTGATCAGAGCTGCGGCCGCTCACCCAAGCCCGCAGCCTCGAGGATTTCCGGCACTTTTTCTTCCCATTCAATCGCCATCAGATGAATACCGCGGACGCCGGGTATTTCGCGGACCTGCTCGATCGTCTCGACTGCGAGCTTGATTCCCTCCGCAGCCTGATGCTCTTTGGGAATGGCGGCCATCCTCTTTATCAGTCCTTCGGGCACATCCATTCCTGCTACCTTTGTTGCCATGTACCTGGCCATCCCTGCGCCCTTGAGGGGTGTTATCCCCGCGAGGATGCTGACCTCTTCAGTAAATCCCCGGTCGCGAGCCTGCTTCATGTACTCTCTGAAGCGATCGAGATTGAAGATGCACTGTGTCTGAATAAAGTCCGCTCCTGCCTCGACCTTCTTGGCTAAACGGTTCACCCGCCACCCGACCGGATCGGCAAACGGGTTCGCTGCCGCGCCGACGAACATTCGGGGAGAGGCCTCGATCTCTTCGCCGCCTATGATCGTACCCTGTTCCCGCATGTCTCGAACGGTTCTCACGAGCTGAATCGAATCCAGATCGAAGACCCCCGCGGCCTGTTTCTGATTTCCGAAACTCTGGTGATCGCCTGTCAGGCAGAGGACGTTTTTGATGCCGAGTGCGTACGCGCCGAACAGATCACTCTGCAACGCGATCCTATTTCGGTCCCGCGTGACCATTTGCAGTATTGGCTCGAGGCCCATGCCCTTCAAGATCGCGCATGCAGCGACGGAGGACATTCGAACGATCGCAGTCTGATTGTCGGTAACGTTCACTGCATCGACGTGCCCGAGAAGGTAGCTGCCCTTCTTCAGCAGCACGTCGCCATCAGAGCCTTTCGGGGGACCGCATTCAGCGGTGACGGCAAAATGGCCCGCTTGGAGAACCTTTTCGAGGCGGCTTTCTGTTTTCACGGTTTCTGATCCTCCCTCACCACGCGCCGCGGACCTCCGGAATGCGACGTTGACCAATCCACAGGAGGGACATACTCGTTGAGCCTGTCCAACTCTCCCAACGCTTCCAGTCGGTCGATTATCATCTGCCAGCCGCAGCGAATTTCAGGGTTCACCTCACATCGTCCCTCTATGGAACCGCCGCACGGTCCGTTCATCAGCCTCTTCGAGCAGCGTGTTACCGGACAGACCGCACCGAAGTATCCGAGCTTACACTGTCCGCAGCCCAGGCAGTTTTCTTGCCAGATGCCTCTCATCTCGGTTTCTCCGATGAACAACGTATCCAACGCGGGAATTATCGGCTTGTCCGTGTAGACCCGGGCAAGAGCCTGGACTCCCGCTCCGCAACCGAGAGACAGAATTGCTTCATGTTCCGGCACCTGGTGGGCTATTCCCTCAATGAAGTCATCCACGCATTGGCGATCCAGACACGCCTCCGTTATGATGGGACTCTTCCCGTCCTTCTGGTAGGAAAGGCGCAACGCGGCCCCAAGGAGCTGAGTCTCACGGTGACCGCCTGCGGCGCATTCTGCGACGCAGGAATCGCATCCAACGAGAAGGATGGAAGAGTACCTGTCTATCATTTTCCGAATTTCATCTATAGGTTTACACTCCGCAACGATCACTCTCATTCCTCCAGTTTCCGCGCTTGTGCGCTCCTGCTTCCCGAGCCTTTCCCGTCGCCTGCTCCGGGAAGGCCATGCGGGCCCGATCGTTCTCCACGTGTCCGCGGTTGACTCAGCCGGAATGGGCCACTGGGATGTGCTCGAATGACTGCAAATGATCGGCGAATTCCCCGAGGGCGCGTTCCAGGACCGTCACGTCCTTGGGTGGCACGTGCACAAATTCGATCCTCTCAGGTTCAATTCCGACCCGGGTGAGCCATGTTCGTGCGTAATCCGCCCGTTTGTGCGAGCGCATTGATCCCTCGAGGAATTGGCAGGCATTCTGTTTGCAGGCCAGAACCAACACTCCTTCCGCGCCCCCTGCGAGGGTCTTAAGGAGGTGGTGGGCTTCCACTTTACCTGAGCACGGGATTGCCACGAGCCTCAGGCCGGGGTGTGAGCGAGCGAATTCCTTTTGCCCTCCATCTTCAAACAACCGTAGATTGCGACAATGATACACTACTATTTTGATCGGTTTTCCTTTCATTTTCCCCCTGCGAGACGGTGCAGTTGCAAAATGCCGCAATTGTTTAGTATGCCATGAACTTGTCTCTCTGTCTATCCAATTTGGGCAGGAACCTTTTCCCCATTCCTCTCCCCTTGCAAACTCATCCGAGTAAGCTCTTACCACCACGGCTTTATTTGCC
>JARRRG010000441.1:0-5490 GCA_037380965.1 Deltaproteobacteria bacterium | reverse complement strand
CAGCAGCCTCAACTCATTTGTGAACTCCACTGAGTCAATGTGGCACTCCGGGATAGCCTGTTTCAGCATGTGCGCGACCCTCTTGATTCACAGCCCGGGGGGTCTGTGCTCCATCATGAGATGACACCGTGTCCGCCCTCTTCATCCGTACGATCTCAAGAACGTCGCATGGTGGCTCTCTGTGACCCTGGGAGCCAAGCGCCCGAAGGTCAGGTACGTGCGCTGTGCCGCGCTATGACTGCTCAGGTTTCTTCGACGCTCGTGCAGGCTTCGCGATTGGTTGTCTCGCCCGGCATCTTTTCGCTGCCCCCCATGCCAGGCGTCAATCGGCCATCCATTCACCCCGGGATTCAGCTCCGGACCGGGTGAGAACCGGGACAGGCGGGAACCGGTTCACCACGTGCACAAATCCCGACTCAATCTTCATCCAGGACGCCACGAACCTTCCCGAGAATATCCTTTGCGCCGTAAGGTTTTTTCACGAAGCCCTTGGCGAGTGCTCCCAGATCATCTCTCATGGCGCCATCGAGGGAATGGCCGGTGGCTACGAGCACCTCTGCATTTGGATTAATCCTCAGGAGCTCTGACAGGCATTGCTTGCCCCCCATCTCCGGCATGACGAGATCCAGGACGACAAGCGCTATTTCATCCTGCCGTTCCCGGTAGATCTCCAATGCCTTGAACCCGTTTTCAGCCGTCAGCACGGTGTAGCCTCCCTGGGTGAGAATCTGTTTTCCCAGGTCCCGTATGAGCTCCTCATCATCCACGAGGAGTATCGTTTCGATTCCGAATGCGGGCATTTCGCGGCTTGTCTCGACATCCCAATTGGCCTCGGCTTCCAATGCGGGCAGATAGATGTTGAATGTGGTGCCCTTTCCCGGCTCGCTCCGGGCCACAATATGACCGTTATGACTCTTTACGATGCCGAACACCATGGCAAGCCCCAGCCCGGTCCCCTCACCTGCCTTCTTTGTGGTGTAGAAGGGTTCGAATATCCGGTCCAGAACCTCTTTCTCCATACCGTGACCGTTGTCAGCCACCTTGAGCATGACATACTCGCCGGGCTTCAATTGCATGTGCCTTTGGTCGCCCTCCCAGTCCAGGTTAACATTCCTCGTCTCGATGACCAGTCGGCCGCCGTCGGGCATGGCGTCCTTGGCGTTGATGGCGATATTCAGCAGAATCAGCTCAATCTGGCCGGGATCCGCATGGACGGTCTTCAGATCGTCTGCCAGCCGCAAATCGATCGAGATCATCTTGGGAACGGTTCGGGACAGAAGCTCCTTGGCACGGCTTACTTCATGGTTGAGATCAATGGGGCGGGGATGAATTTCAATCTTTCTACTGAATGTGAGGATCCTCTGAACCAATTCACTGCCCCGGGCAGCTGCCTCCTGTATGGCCCGAAGATGCCTGTAGCCAGGGTCTTCAGGACATTTGCCCATGAGGAGGAGCTCTGCAAAACCGAGCACAATCTGAAGCAGGTTGTTGAAGTCATGTGCGACCCCTCCAGCCAGCGTCCCGACGGCTTCCATCTTCTGTGCCTGGAGAAGCTGCTTTTCCAGCTCGACCTCTTGCGTTACGTCGCGCTTGAGGGCGACGAAATTCACGATGGCGCCGGAGGAGTCCCGCACCGGGGAAATTGCCGCATCCTCCTGGTACAGGGTTCCGTCCTTTCGCTTATTGGCAAATCTGCCGGTCCACACTCCGCCGGCTCTGATCGTGTCCCATAAGCGCCCGTAAAATTCTTTGTTGTGCTGCCCACTTTTCAGGAGACTCGGCTTTTGACCGACCGCCTCTTCTCGCGAATAGCGTGTGGTACGTTCGAATGCAGGATTGACGTACTCGATGATCCCTGATGCGTACGTAACGATGACGGCTTCACTGGCCTGCTCAATAGCGGTCACCAGAAGCAGACGTTCTTCCTCCGCCTGTTTGCGGTCGGTAATGTCCGTCAAGAAGACCAGTGTTGCGGGCTTACCATCCCAGGGGATAAGGACCGAGTCGATTTCCACCCATCGGGTGGTTCCATTGGCGTGCGCTATCCTGATAGGATAGCGACTCGGAAATTTCTCGCCCTGTAATCGTCGTTGGTGACGCTCGAGTACTTTCTTCCTGTCGGCAGGGTGAATGAAGTCCGTAAAGGCCTTGGGAACAAGTTCATCGGCCTGATATCCGAAAAGCTCCGAGACCCTGGGATTGGCAAATTTGATGATGCCATTCTGCGCGATGAGAATCCCCTCGAGAGCCTTCTCAACCACGACTCGATATTTTTCCTCGGAAGCCCTGAGCGCTTCTTCTGCCTTCTTCCGCTCGGTGATATCCACGTACATGATGACCGCGCCGGCAATCGATCCATCAGGTGCAACTTTTGGAGTGCCGCTGGCAATTAAGGTGAGCTCCTTTCCTTCCGGAGATCGGTACGAGATCTCAACATCCGAGACGTACTCCCCGCGCATGAGCCGCCGAAATTGATCGCGGACATGTGCTTGCTCTCCGAGAAGGGGCAGTTCAAAAATATTCAGCCCCAGAATGGGCGAGGCCTCGCCGTCGGGGATGTTGAATATTCGGTTGGACGCCGGATTGGCGTACTCGACGATCCCGTCTGCGCTCAACTGGACGATCCCCATGGGAGCATGCTGGACCAGCTTCCGGTTGAATTCCTCGCTCTCCCGCAGCGCAGTCTCCGCCCTCTTGCGATCCGTGATATCTATGCCCAATTCAAACCGCAGGTCGCGTCCGTCGGGCCACTTGATGATCCTGTCGGTCAACATGAAATCCCTGTCGAGCCGAGGATTATGATACTCCCACCGATAGGGTTTCCCCTTCTCCTTCAGGATGATATCGTTCGTGCAGAAATCACAGGGAGCAGTGCGCTCTTGGAGTACCTGGTAACACTTTCCTCCCACCGAGTCGGTTCCGAAGAGATCCCTCATGACTTTGTTCGCGTAGATGACTTCGTGGTTACCGGGATCGGCAACATAGATTATCTCGTTGATGCTGTCAAAAATCGACAGGAGTTGTGCCTGTTCGAGCCGTAGAGCCTCTTCCGCCTGCTTGCGCTCGGCAATTTCGATCTTGAGTTTCACATTGGTCTTTTCCAGTTCCTCGGTACGCTCTTTCACGCGCTTCTCTAGTTGCTCGTGAGCCTCGCGCAGCTCCTTTTCCACCCCTTTGCGCACCGCGATCTCTCTGAGCGAGCCCAGATCCTTCTCTTCTCTATTTCCAGAAGCGCTTCGCTCGTACGCGAAGATCGCTCGGAAAAGATCTCTTCGAGTAATGCCTGTGTATTCCTTGCATCGTGCTCTTTGGGAAACAGCGATGAGATGGGAGCGCCCAGGGTGGTCTGATAGGTGGGACTGATCTTCGCGCATGCGGCATTAGCGAAAATGACGGCGTGGGACTTATCGACCAATAGCGAGGGAATGGGCAGCGCGTTCAACAACTTGCCGAACGAGTTTTCCCCGACTTCGTGAAGGTCAAGGTTTCCTGACGGCGAGAGCTCTTCGGCAAAAAGTGTACCGAAATCGATCGTCTGTGTGGAGAGCTTCCTCAATTCACTGAGTCTACTCCCGATATCACACTCGCCGAATCCGGCTTCATACTTCTGGGATTTCTCTTTCATAGTTCTACCACCTGAAAAATGCTCTCCCGCGAACCGTGACGTAGAGCACCCGCCTCCCCGGATGGGTGTTGTGACGGGTCCTACCGTGAAGCACGGGGAGCAAGCTCCGTGCCAGCGATGCAGGCAGTGGTGCCCAAGGAATATTATTCTTACTTATCAATGAGTTAAGAGATTGAGCCCAGCCGCGGACCCAGGACTTTCCTCTCAATCAGGACCCAATGCGAGTGCTTTTCACTCCTCAGGGGGCCGCAGTGAGTCAAAGTGACGCACGGAAACTCTGGCTGGGCATAAGATTTCATTCCCCATGGACCCACGATGGTCGGGCAATCAAGATCCCGACCGTCATAGCGGAACCGACTCCGAGCTCCGGGCCACGTTCGTCGAGTCCGACCTCGGAGCCGGCTGGCTGCCCTGTTGCTTAACCGACACCTTGCTCGTCCATGGTCCGCCTGAGCAGATCCGGTCGGCAAACCGCGCCGACTTCACTGCGCGAGCTGTTCCCACATGGTTCGGGCGGCAAGGAATGAAGACCCTCTTCATAGGACCAGGGGGCCCGTGGGAGACGAATGACTGCGGAAGCTCCAACAAGAGGCACCGGAATGACGCGCTTGATCGAGAGATCTTCCTGACCCCGGGCGGATCTCACGTGATCATCGTGAGGATCTGCCGGCAGCCGGGTACAGACTTCCTGCGCCAGAAACAATTGCGGCAACCTACCCTTTGCAGGATGTTTCGGAGGTGGTATCATTCCCTCAGGCGGAGCCCTATCACCAAGGGTCAGCGTGAAATGTCGTACCGGCGGATTCGCCCGCGACATCCATGCGACTGTCATCGTACCCGGCCGGTTTAGGCTTACCAGAGTTGAAAAAGCTG
This sequence comes from Deltaproteobacteria bacterium, assembly GCA_037380965.1. Taxonomy (GTDB): domain Bacteria; phylum Desulfobacterota; class Desulfomonilia; order Desulfomonilales; family Desulfomonilaceae; genus JARRRG01. The sequence continues at coordinate 992 of JARRRG010000441.1, read as the reverse complement.
CGAACCGAGCGTTTGAAGCTCTTCATCCGCACTTTTTTAGGCGGGGAAGAGGGCGGTGACCTGGTTTTGTTGCGGGAACACATTTCGGTGGGCGTGACGCCGAAAACATGCCTTCTCCTGCGCACAGGCGCAAGCGCAGCTTGCACGGTGGGCGAGATCGGTGCCCGGGCCTCATTTCCGAAAGGCGCGCACCGCGGATACTCCCGCCGCGACAGTTGGCAGCTTCCTGTGACAGGATGCCGATGAAGACGGACTGTGCTCCTGGATACGGGAAACCTTTTCTTAGGCGCACGAGACGCGTGCTCGGTCGAATCCCGCTCCTAGAATGCACGGTCCCGATTACCCAGTGCAGGCTCAGCCGCAGAGTACAGTCAACCGTGAAGAAGGAAGAATCATGAACAAAGCAGGAACACTGAGAACATTATTGTCGAGAGATCGAATACTGCCCGCACCCGGCGTGTACAATGCCCTGACAGCAAAGGTGGCTCAATACTGCCAATTTGAGTGTGCTTATATGACAGGTTACGGAACCGCTGCATCGTTCGGGTACCCTGACATCGGCCTCCTCACCATGACGGAAATGCTCGATAATCTCCGGCGCATCAATGACGCAATTGAAATTCCGCTGCTTGTGGATGCGGACACGGGCTACGGGAATGAAATCAACGTGTATCGCACGGTGAGAGAATACGAGAGGGCAGGGGCTGCGGCCATTCAACTGGAAGATCAGACATGGCCCAAGCGATGCGGTCACATGGAGGGTAAGCATGTGATCGAAGCCGAAGATATGGTCCGAAAGATTCGAGCTGCGGTGGATGCACGCGTCAATCCCGATACGGTGCTCATCATTCGCACTGACGCGCTCGCCACGCATGGTTTCGAGGCTGCGGTTTCCAGGGGCAACCTCTACGTTGAAGCCGGCGCGGACATTCTGTTCATTGAAGCGCCAACCAGTATTGAACAGATGCGCGAAATACCGCGACTCTTCTCTC
>JARRRG010000440.1:0-3912 GCA_037380965.1 Deltaproteobacteria bacterium | reverse complement strand
GTCGGCTTCGTGGCCGGGTACGCTACCGGCTCGTATCGATTGTTCATCATCTCCGGTGCTCCGAACTGCGAGCTCCGGGGAAAAATGCCCTGTACCGGGCCATTGAAGCGCGGTACCTCTCCAGTGTGGACGGTTTCGTCTTCAACAGTCAGACCACCCGCGCCGCGGTCGAGAACCTCGTGACCTCCGTGAAAGACTCGATCATCGCGTATCCGGCCGGAGACCAACTCGATCCGGATATCTCACCGGAACGGATAGAAGACCGATGCCGTGCGCCCGGTCCGATCAGGGTCCTCTTCGTGGGCAGCCTGATTCGGCGAAAAGAGCTGCACACCCTGATTTCGGCAATAGCCCTTCTGCCCCCCGATCTCTGTCGCCTGGACGTGGTCGGCGGTTTGGATGCGGACACCGCATACGTGCGAGAAATCCGCGCCATGATCGAACAAGAGAAGGTGTCCGGGCACGTGCGCCTCCTCGGCCCGGTTGACCAGGCGGAGCTGTACGGGCTTCTCGCTCGCAGCCACGTGATGGCCGTGCCGTCATCGTACGAGGGATTCGGCATCGTGTACGTGGAAGGCATGGGCTTCGGCCTGCCCGCGATTGCATCGACCGCGGGCGCGGCCCATGAAATCATCACTCACAACTTGAACGGCTTCCTCGTGAACCCCGGCGACCCGGAGCAACTGTCGTCGTGTATCCGTGAGCTGAGCGTGGATCGGGATCGCCTCACCCGGATGAGCCTGGCCGCTCTCGATCGGTATCGGGCCCATCCAACCTGGGATGACGGAGGCGAGATCATTCGGAGGTTCTTGAAGGGAATGGCCCCATAACGATGTCAGTCCCGGCGATCTATGATTTCCTTCGATATCTTTCGGCCAAGAAGAGTGTCGATGATCGTGCGCTGAACCGGCATGTGAGAGACAGCCTCGCGGCCGCGATCGATTCCCACCCGGCCGGGCATCGATGTGACATCCTCGAGTTGGGCGCGGGTATCGGCACCATGGTGGAACGCGTCCTCGAATGGGGACTCGTGAGGGTTGCAACGTACACTGCTCTGGACGCAGACCGGGCATGTGTAATCGAGGCCAAAAAACGCTTGACCCGGTGGGCCGGGAGGCATGCGTTCCCGGCCACCGATGAGGGACCGCAAACGCTGCGATTAGGCGGTCAAGAGCAGCACGTTTACGTCAAGCTCGAGGCCGCGGATCTCTCGGAATTCCTTGCTCGACACGAGGGCCGGCCCGAATGGGACCTCCTGATCGCCAATGCCTTTCTGGACTTGATCGATCTCGCGTCCACCGTGCCGCGGGTTTTGTCTCTTCTTCGTCCGAACGGGCTCTTCTATTTCACCATCAACTTTGACGGGGCAACCATCTTTCAACCTGAGATCGATCCGGAATTCGACCGGAGGATCGAAGCCCTCTATCATGAGACCATGGACCGGAGAGTGTCGGGCGCGAAACCATCAGGGGACAGCCGAACGGGCAGGCATCTGTTCGAACAACTGCGGTCAGCCGGCGCGGAAATAGTGGACGCGGGAGCTTCCGACTGGGTGGTCTTTCCCGGATCGAAGGGCTATCCCGAGGATGAGTCGTACTTCTTGCACCACATCGTCCACACGATAGGAACGGCGCTCGACGCTCACCCCGATCTCGATCCCGGCAGATTCTCCCCATGGATCTCGGAGCGTCACGCGCAGATCGAGCATGGCAGGCTCGTATACATTGCGCATCAGATTGATTTCCTGGGACGGGTTCGATCCTGATCGATGGGTGGTGCCGGATGAGCCCGATGGAACGAGAAAGTCAGGAACAGGCTCGACGGCCGGCGCACTATGGGCCGGTGTTCGGGGTCGGCGCAAGCACCTTTCTGACGATCTTCGGACTGCTCCTTGTCGGAGGACTCACGGAGGTCGGCACGCTTGTCAACATGCTATGGAGGATTCTCGGTCCCGGCTGAGATATCTCCCGGCCTCCGGAGCTATATCCCGTATAGGGCCTCGTATTTCCGCGACAGATAATTGACGAGATACTCGGGGTTGAGGTCCTCACCGGTGACGTGCCGGACAAGATCCCGCGGCCGATATCTCGCTCCCTGCGAATGGATCTTCTCCCGCAACCATTCCAACAGTGGGGTGAAGTTGCCGAGCGCGAACTGCTCTTCGAGGTTGCCCACCTCTCTCTCGGCTGTAGCGAAAAACTGTGCCGCGTACAGGTTCCCGAGCGTGTACGTGGGAAAGTACCCGATGCTCCCCGAAGCCCAGTGGACATCCTGCATGACGCCCTGGGCATGGTCCGGCGGCGTCAGACCGAGGTACTCCTGTGTTTTGGTGTTCCACGCGTACGGCAGGTCCTTTACTTCGAGATCTCCTCTCGTCAGGGCCACTTCCAGCTCGAACCGAAGGAGAATATGCATATTGTACGTCACTTCGTCAGCCTCGACACGGATCAGGTTCGGCATCACCTTGTTGACCGAAAGGAGAAAGTCGTCGATCGAGACCCCCTGCAACGTCGAGAATCTCTGTTGAGCCCTCGGGTAGAAGTGCCTCCAGCACGCGGGTGATCGAGCCACCATATTCTCCCACATGCGGGACTGTGACTCGTTGATTCCGAGAGAGGTGGGGCGGCACATCGGCGTGCCCCAGTGCTCGACCGGCAAACCTTGATGATACATCGCGTGGCCGGATTCATGGATCACCGCGAAAAAGCCTTCGTTGAACGAGCCTTCACTGTAGCGCGCGGTGATGCGAACGTCACCGGGGCCGATTCCCACGGTAAATGGATGAGCCGAAAGATCCGCTCGGCCTCCCTCGAGGTCGTAACCGAGCTGTCGGGCAACATCCCGTGCAAAGGCCTGCTGTTCGGGCACCGGGAAAGAGGGGGAGGGGAGATCCTCACGGCCTGCCTTTGGACTCGCCTGGATTCGTTCGAGCAACTGGACCAGGGGTTTGGCGAGTTTCCGTAAGACCGGTTCAAGCTCACGAGCTGTGGCATCGGGCTCGTAGTAATCGAGCAGCGCATCGTACCGCTCGTTGTCGTATCCAAGCGCGTCGGCCACCTGACGCTTGAGGCTGACGATCCGTTCCAGGCACGGCTCGAAGAGAGGCCAGTCATCCGCGGGTCGAGCCTTTTCCCAGACCGATTGTCCTTCAGCCGTTGCCCTCGCGACCAAGCCCACCGCGGAGCCCAGGTACGTCATTTCTTTGCTGCGGGCTGAAAGGTCCTCGTAAGCCTCATCCATCTTCATCGTTTCATCCTCACCATCAGTTCTGATCGTCATCGCCTCCGGAAGCAGGGAAGGACCGTGCAACCCGAAGCGCTGCCACCCTTATAGTGGAGTGCCACACGGTCAACGTCAATGAGAAACGGTAAGCGGAACGCTTTGTGCTCAGCGAAGGCGTGGTGCTAATCGCGACTCGGAGGCTGGGACGAGGTCCGCAAAATCCGGCCCGAGACGTATCCTGCCAAAGACAAACCTGGCTGGTGTTACGTTCCTTGACTTACCCGACCTAAGGAACGTAACACGAGAAGCCCACTGCAAGACCTCTGAGTGTACTTACGTACTTCTGAATGGCTCAGGCTACTGAGCGCGACCTATACGCCAAAGCTACTCAAGATCAAGAAAATTCCTTGTAAAATAGGTTGGAGAGCTGGATCCGTCAGCGTCGTGCGGGAAGGGGAAGACCTATTGACGGGATGATCAGCGTTTGGCCAGGCTTGAACCGGTCTTCTGTTTACTTCACTTCAAAATCACTATGATTCCCCTACAACAGGCGAAAGCGTGTTCCTCGCAACTCAGTCGATATGCCTGTACTACCTTCTCGAGCGCCGTTGGCAGGACCGGTGTCTGCGTGTGAGGGCGCGGCCCGAGGCACTCCGAGCATCACGCTGGTGGGCTGCACTTGCTCGACGC
>JARRRG010000439.1:0-7305 GCA_037380965.1 Deltaproteobacteria bacterium | reverse complement strand
CTGCCAGGGCCATGGGCATTAATACACCACCGCTGAAGGTCGGGATCTTCGTGATCTCCGCGGGCATGGGCTCGATTGCAGGCTCGCTCTATGCCCACTATGTGACCTTTATCTCGCCGGGCACATTCTCGATCAACGAGTCGATTCTTTTCTTGGTCATGGTCGCGGTGGGAGGGATGATGAACGTATGGGGAGCGGTGGTCGGCGCGGTCATTATGACCGTTCTCCCCGAGTATCTGAGGTTCTTCCACGACTACGACATTCTCCTGTACGGTCTTGTGCTCCTGCTGATTATGATGTTCATGCCAGACGGAATCGTTGGAATGGTTCACGGAGTGTACGCAAGCGTCAAGTCAAAGATAACAGGGTGAAAATTGAAGCCGATCCTCTCAGTCGAAGGTATTTTCGTCAACTTCGGTGGAGTCATGGCCCTGGGAAATGTTTCTACGGAGATCGCGGAAGAATCGATCACCGCCATTATCGGTCCCAACGGGGCAGGCAAGACCACCCTGATCAATGTGATCTCCGGCACTTTGCTGCCGACCGACGGCAAGGTGTATTTCAGGGAAATGGACGTTACCAGGGTCCCCGCCCACAAGGTGGCTGAGACCGGAATCGCCAGGACATATCAGAATCTTCGACTCTTTAAGCATATGACCACCCTGGAAAATGTGATGGTAGCGCGGCATGTAAAGACGAGGTCGGGATTCTTGGCATGTTCCCTGAAGCTGCCCTCAAGCAGATCGGACGAAAAGAAGATTCGGCGGAAGGCTATGGAATGTCTCGATTTTGTCGGACTTACCGCCAGAGCTGACGCTGATGCGCTCTCGATGCCTTTTGGGCTCCAGCGCCACCTCGAGATCGCCCGAGCACTGGCGCTTGAACCTCAGGTGATACTCCTGGACGAACCCGCGGGCGGCCTGAATCCGGGAGAAACCGAACACCTTGCGGAGCTCATTCTCAAAATCAGGGATCAGGGAACCACGGTGGTTCTCATCGAACATGACATGAGCCTCATCATGAACATCTCCGACCGGATCATGGTTCTCAATTATGGGCAGAAGCTCGCCGAAGGCTCGCCAGAAGAAATCCAGCGCAACGAAGAAGTTATCGAGGCCTACCTCGGCAGCGATCAGCCGGTGACCGCAAGGACGGAACGGACATCAGCAGGATGCAGGCCTACCAGATTGTGCGCAAGGGCATTTCCCAAGTCCCGGAGGGGCGTCAGATCTTTGCCCACCTCTCCGTCATGGACAATCTGAGACTCGGCGCGTACAGCAGACCCTCGGGGTCTTCGGGAGCGACGATCCAGGATGACATCGACAGCGTCATACATATGTTTCCGAGACTCGAGGAGAGAAAAAGCCAGCTCGCAGGGACCCTCTCCGGGGGAGAGCAACAGATGCTCGCGGTCGGTCGAGCGATGATGTCGCGGCCGAAAATACTCCTCCTGGACGAGCCTTCTCTGGGACTCGCTCCTCTGGTCGTGAAGTTCATTTTCGAAACCATAGGTCGGCTGAGAACAGAACCAGATAGCCGAGCGTGGATACATCCTCGAGACCGGAAGCATTATCATGGAGGACACATCATCCGCGCGGGTCAACAATCCGGAAGTGCAGCGCGCGTTCCTCGGAGGAGCCATAGGGAGCTAGATAGCCGCGCAAGCGTCCTGACACACTCACGGTGCTTCGTTCTTGCCGGAATGGACAAGGAGAAGTGCCGGTCATCAAGAAGAACTCACCCTTTCCCCCATCCCGCGATCATCAGGTTCTTGTGTGACCGACCGTGCCCGCCGCGCACGAGCAGCGGGTCGGTGTGATTCCGGCAAAGGTAGCGCCTTTCCAGCACCGTTCCGCAACATGAACCGTTGAAGGGCAGTTTGGGTTCCCGGGAGAAAGGAAGCGGGAGGCACCGCGGCCGATTCTCCTCGCATCACTGCCCGCTCGTAGGTATCCCCGAATGGACGGGACCGGAAACCCTGAAATAATCCGACGCGGCTTCAGGCCCGGCGCCTTTCGGCGGTCTTCAACTCCTCAAGCCTTGCGGATATCAGTTAGGTGCCAAGGAGCTACCTTCATGGATTGCCTTGAGGTTGATGTCCACAAGTTTGGGTTTGAGAGATTCCTTCAACACCTCTTCGTAAGTCTCTGCAGGAATATCGACGTACGTGGAAAGCAAACCAAGGAAAATGACGTTCAGCACCCTTGGATTTCCGAGTTTGTTGGCGACGCGCGTTCCATCGACAATCACCGCGTCAGGCACTTTTTCCTTTATCTTTTCAAGCACGTCCGGTGGGTACTCCTGTTTACCTGTGAAGACCGCGGGCGGCAGGATCTTCTGATCGTTGACAATGACTTTCCCCGAATCCGAGAGGAAGGGAAAGTACCGAACGGTCTCCAACTGCTCGAAAGACAGGAGGACGTCCGCCTCCCCCACTTTGATAATGGGCGAGCTGACCGAGGTTCCGAACCGTACGTGGCTTGAAACTGAGCCTCCGCGCTGGGCCATTCCATGGATCTCATTCTTCTTGACGTCATACCCGTGTCGTGCCGCTACGCGGGAAAGCACGTCGCTGGCCAGGATTATGCCCTGGCCGCCTACTCCCACGATGAGAACATTAAAGACACGATTATTGTTCATGATGCCTCCTCAATCGCATCGAACTTGCAGACCTCCATGCACGTGCGACAGCCCACACAGAGAGCTTCGTTGATCCTGGAATGTCCTTTGCGCTTCTCGCCTTCCGTCGGCTCTTCGATCTTGACGAATTCCAGGGCCGGGCATCCGGTATTTATGCAGGACTTGCACCCCTTACACACGTCTTCTCGAACCCTCAGGGGCCGGTCGGGAAGAATCCTGTCCGTCTTCAACAAAGCACAAGGGGCTCGTGCGATTATCAGGGAAGGCTCCGAGGCTTGAAGTTCCTCTTTCACCGCTTTTTCCATCTCTTTGACATGATATGGATTGATCGTCTGAATCCTCTTGAATCCAAAGGATTCGGCAAGCTTTTCGATATCCGCGGTGATGGTCGGGTCTTGGCGCAGCGTGTAACCGGTTCCGGGGTGAGGCTGGGCGCCGGTCATCGCGGTGGTCCTGTTGTCGAGGATGAGGACGGTTGTCGATCCACCGTTGTACGCGAGCTCGAGGAGTGGGGTCATCCCCGAATGGAAGAATGTCGAATCGCCTATGACCGCAACGGCCTTGCCTTCCGCTAGCTCTCCGAGCACCCGATCGAGACCCGCTGCAATGCCTATCCCCGCGCCCATGCAGAGGCAGTGGTCGAGCATGCCCACCGGCGGCAATGCTCCGAGCGTGTAGCAGCCGATGTCTCCAGCTACGTACACCTTATTCTTTTTGAGAGCGCTGAAGGACGCGCGGTGCGGACAGCCGGGGCACATGTTCGGAGGCCTGAGAGGCAATTCCATTTCAATGGGTCCGACTGACTTCGCTGATGACGAGCCCCTCAGAGCACTTTCAACCTTCTCCGGTGAAAGCTCGCCGCAAAGGCCGGTGAGCTCCTTGCCTTCCACCTCGATGCCCATCAACCGGATGGCCTCCTCGAGAAACGGGTCGAGCTCTTCAATTACCACCAGCCTCTTCACGCGTGAGGCAAAGTCCCGAATCATTTTCTGCGGCAGCGGCCATACCATCCCGAGCTTGAGAAACGAGGCTTCGGGGATTGCTTCCCGTGCGTACTGGAACGCGACCCCGGATGAAATGATCCCCAGGGATTCGTCGCCCATGATGATCTTGTTGTGCTGAAATTCCTCAGCGAATGAGGCCAGGTCCTTGAGACGCTGTTCAACCACCGGGTGGCGACGGCGAGCGAAAGCCGGAAGCATGACAAACTTGGCCGGATCTTTCTTCAGGCCCAGTTCGCTGGGTCCTTCGGATCGCGCTCCGGTTTCCACCAGGGACATCGAGTGGGAAATGCGCGTCGTGCTGCGCACGATCACCGGCGTGTCAAATTTTTCACTGATCCGTAATGCCTCGCCCATCATGTCCTTGGCTTCCTGGCTGTCGGAAGGCTCGAGACAGGGAACCTTAGCGAATTTGGCGTAGTGACGGGTGTCCTGCTCATTCTGAGAGGAGTGCATATCCGGGTCATCGCACACCACAATCACCATTCCACCGTTTACCCCGGTGTAAGAGAGCGTCATGAAGGGGTCCGCCGCCACATTGAGCCCTACGTGCTTCATTATGGCCACGGATCTTGCACCTCCATACGCGGCGCCGGCAGCCACTTCGAGGGCGACCTTCTCATTTGGGGCCCAGCCGGCTTTGATTTCGGGATAATTCCTTCCGATGAATTCGAGAATCTCGGTGCTCGGCGTTCCCGGGTAAGCCGAGGCCAATCGAACACCGCTCTCGTATGCGCCGCGGGCTATGGCTTCATTTCCTGACAGTAGCTCTTTCACAGCACCTCCACCTTTCCTTCACCTCCGGACTCGCCGGATTGATGGGTTTTGACCAGCGATGGGCTATTATACGGCATGAGCCACACGGTGGCTTTCTTGTGGTCGCGCGCAATTCTTTCCGCAAGGCATGGCACGATGGGATAGGCCGTTGTCTCCATCCTAGACGCGCTGCAAAATACTGTCAAGATTTTCGGCTCGTACAGGTTTCTCGCACCCCATGGATGAGATCGGACGCTACCTTCTCATTCGTGCCCGGTTGCTGTGCAGATTGATTTGTGGGTCGCAACATGCTAAATTAACGACTCATTTCATTGTGATGGGAAAAGTATAGCGGATAGGGTGATCATGTTCAGGGTGTCGTTGCTTTTTTTCGCCATGGGGCTGGTCATCTGTGGCGCCTTGCCATTGGCTGGTGCGGCCGAGGATTCACCCCGTACCACCGCGATTCAGATAGAGAAGTGGCTTCAGCACCGCCTGTCCCCGTCCCATACGCGGCAGGCCTCGCTTCGGAGAGCACGACTCACGTACGGAAAAAAGTCGGCATCCCCGAGGCCATCGACAGCCTCATACCGGGCTAACCTGCCGCCAGAATTTCGAACTCGCGGAATGAATCGAGATATCGGCTCGCCCCCCGGACAGGGCCAGTCTGAACGGCTTCATGAAGGAACAGTCCCCTCCGCGGCGCCGGACCGCCTGACCGGTATTTTTGAGCTTCTGGCTCCGCGCGTCACGTTTCCCGACAGCTCGTTCCCGTTCGTTCCGCCGACCCCGAGCACGCCCTCTCTCCTTGAGGCGAATCGACTCCATACGCTCTTGATGCCGGCACGCTCATTGAGTTCAGTGGGAAAATTTCCTACAGGGCCTGAAGGAGGTTTTAGCCGTCTGGAAATCGAAGTGAGTCATTCCCGCCATGTATTCAAGCTGTTCGGTACATCCTTCTTCGGCCACAAGGAGCTCCTTTACAAGTGCCGCGTGGGTCTGGGGGCACCCTCATTTCCGACCCCGGTCGGTATCTACTTCGTGACCCACATCTATGATGACGATCCCTGGTGGATACCCCCGGCGAACCGTGCCTGGGCCTGGGGCCATGCGCCGAGTCGTACCGTGTATGGAGGCACCATGGCGCCACTGCTGAAGAAGAGGGTCGTCAGATCGAGGAAGCGAAGGAGCAATCAGCCGGATTTTGTGGCAGGTAAGGCCCAGCTCGCTGATTATGGGTACCGATTTCACGGGACCAATGCACCGCGCAGTATCGGGCGGAATCAGTCTCATGGCTGTGTGAGAATGCTTTCCTCGGACGCCCGACATGTCGCCAGACTCATCAAAGAGTATATCGGAGCGAGATATGAGAGCGAGTCAGAAAACGGAAAATACTTTGTGCTCAAGGCTCCGGTGCGTTTGAACCTCGTCAGATGAGGCGAGAGAAATCCTGCAGAGGTTTCTGGGCACCGCCAATGAGAGGTTGACAGGAGAAGGCCCGTTGCTGATAATAAATTTAATAGGTATCACCGATAGGTGGTATAGAAGGAATTGCCGGGTACGAGACCACACCCATGGCACCGACAACGGGTCAAGCTCTCGCGCATTTCATCGATCCAAAGGAATCACCTCCCTTCCAGGGTAAGGCTCTTTTTTTCCTTCATATCATGCGAGCGTGGGAGCCTGCCCCTGCAGGCTCAGGTCAGGGGAGAGAACGCCGGGATCATACTGCACACTCGAATCATTTGCTTCGAGTGGTTCCCGGGTGACCAATCCTCGTCCAAGGAAATCAGATGACGTCAGATAAGGTACGGCTTACAACCCTTTCGAAAACGTCGGGTTGAGCTGCCAAGGTAGGTCCAGGGGACCTGGATCAGGCTCTTAGCGGCATGGACATTCCTATCGATCCAAATGTCCTCGCGGGCATCGGTGGTTCGGAGGACGCGGGTGTGTACCGGCTCAGCAATGACCTGGCGTTGATCCAGACGGTGGATTTCTTCACCCCTATAGTGGATGACCCGAGGATCTTCGGTATGGCTGCCGCGGCTAATTCGCTGAGCGATGTCTATGCAATGGGAGGCCGTCCGATCACCGCGCTGAACGTAGTCTGCTATCCCCTGGCGAAGCTGGGCATCGAGTCACTAAAAAGTGTTCTCGCAGGCGGTTTGGAGATTCTGCGCGAAGCACAGGTGGCGCTGGTAGGGGGCCACAGCGTGGAAGACGATGAACCGAAGTACGGTCTTTGCGTGAGCGGGCTCGTTCATCCCGACCGGATCATGAGAAACTCTTCCCTCCGACCCGGGGACAAACTCGTTCTCACCAAGGCCGTGGGGACCGGAGTCATCGCGACCGCGATCAAGGGAGGGCTTGCCCCATCCGATTCAGTTGATGCGATGGTGACTTCGATGTGCACTACGAATAGGAAGGCGTCCGAAGTTGCCGCTCGTTTCGGGGTCCGGTCGTGCACGGATGTCACCGGATTCGGGCTTGCCGGGCATCTCGTGGAGATGTCCCGTGCCTCAGGGTGCCGGGTACGAGTGAGATCGGAAACCGTGCCCCTTCTCGCGGGTGCTGCCGACGTTGCGTCTATGGGGCTCGTCCCGGCCGGCGCGCACGCGAATCGAAATTTCTTTGGCTGCTGGACGGATCTGGATCCAGGCCTGAGCGACGTGAGTTCGGACCTGATGTTTGACCCGCAAACCTCAGGTGGCTTGCTCCTGGCAATTCCGTCCGCGAGCGTCGAGCATTTCATCAGAGCCCTGACCGCGGAGGGGGTCGAATGCGCGGCAGAGATCGGGGAAGTCCTCGAGATCGAACCGAGGGGACAGTTGCAGATTGTGTAGGAAAGGGACTGCCTGAGGCTGCGGACCGGAAAATGCAGAAAACCGAACGTTATCGCTCGCGCAGG
>JARRRG010000438.1:0-3399 GCA_037380965.1 Deltaproteobacteria bacterium | reverse complement strand
ACTCATGCATTCCAGGTAGGATGGTGCGGCTGAAAGCCGACCGAGACCGAAACGGTCTCATGACTCATCATAGGGGCTCTCGAAATTGTGATCGGATTGAGAATGAGAATGCGTGCCGCCTGGCTTGGCGCTTGAGTAGCAAAACCAGGCAAGAGGTTATGGGTGGATGCCCCCTCGGTTTCGCCGCGGCCGACCTGACAGGTGGCCGGCAAGGTTTCGATTCATTCGGTTATGGAGGAGAGACGCGTCTCTCCTCCATAGCGCTCTTGAGAACCCCCCTATCACACACCTGGGGCTGTTTCTCGTGCACCGAACGTGCTACTTGGAGGCCTCCTTCTTGCGAATGGCCATGACCGCCTGCAGTTCCGCGGGGGTGCGGCAAATCTGTTCGGGCTGAATGGAGATGATGTTCTTGAGCACCGGAAAGGGGTACTTGTCGGTGAGAACCGTTTCACCCCAGATGACATCTTCCACGGCCTGGTGATCTTGCTTACGCATGATCTTCCAGCCTTCCGGGGTATCCCACGCGAAGGGATGGGCCTCAACCGCCGCGATGATCTTGTCCGCGTCCGTGGAACCTGCCCGCTCGATTGCAGCCTTGAGGAAGTACACGCCCGCGTAGGTTTCACCGGCCATGTAATCCGGATACTCTCCGTACTTCGCCTTGTAAGCCTTCGCGAACTTGTGATTCCTCTCGCAATCGGGAGTGGTGAAGAAATAGCGGCTGGACATGATCAGACCTTTGGGCATCTGCTTGCCAACCGGAATGAGGACCTCGAGGGCTCCTCCGCACGGGAATGCGAATTTAACCTTGTCAAAGAGCTTCATAGGCAACGCCTGCTTGATGAACGTCACTGCGTCGCCACCCCAGAGGGGGCACCACACTGCATCGGGTTTTTTCGCCAGGACTTCCTTGATGAACGGCGTGTAGTCCTTGGCCATGAGCTTGGGCCATGCCTCGCCGATAAACTCGACGTCGGGCCGCAGCTCTTTGAGCTTCTCCTTGAACATCTTCCAGGACCCGTGACCGTAATTGTAGTCAGGTCCGACAGCCATCCACTTTTTGTACGGCTTGGAAGCCATCAGGTACGCACCTGCCCGAGCGTGCATCATGGCATTGCTCAGCGTGCTGAAGAGGTACGGATTGAATTTCGCCCCGGTCAGAGCGCCTGTAGCCGCCTGGGTTACCACCAGGATTTTCTTGTTCTTGCGGGCAACCTCGGTCAGGGCCATGGCCAGCTTGCTCGATGTCGGTCCCATCAGGAAATCGACCTTGTCTTCGTTCAGAAACTTCTTCGCCAGACCCAACGCAACGTCCGTCTTCAGCTTGGTGTCGCCGAATACGGCCTCAAGCTTTCTGCCGAGAATGCCTCCGGAACCGTTGATCTCCTCGACGGCCATCTTGATGGCGTTCTGCCCGTTGATGCCATATCCCCCGAGCTTCCCCGAGCTGATGAACATCGCGCCGATCTTGATCGGTTTGTCCGCGGCAGCGGCCGACGTCAAACCGAAGGCAACAGCTACGAGCAGAACACACACCAAGACCTTCAGCTTCATCATGGTCCCCTCCTTTGATGAATTTGCGCAAGTGGAAATTACCGGCTAGATGGGCGCATCAATACCCCACCGGGACTCGAACCTCGTTTCCAGAATAGTTCACCAGCTTCCATTGATCAAGCTCCGTCTTGCACAGGGAATCCCAAGGTGGCGAAAAGCATTCTGCGGTAACGCTTTTCTGTGAGTAATTCGTCGAATCCCATCCCTAAGCTCCCGGGACGTTACCCTACCTGCGATGACGGAGGCCAGATTCGAGGATTGCGGAGAATAGCATTCACCATACCGTAGGGCCCTTCAGGACCGCTGGATTCTTGATTTAACGAAATCAGGGAAGCCGGACCGGTCCCAACTTCCGTGTCGTGCGAGCGTCTTTCCTGGCGGCCGCAAGGGGACCTCCTCCCTCGTCCAACCAGCGTTTCCGTTTGAATTCCTTTTTGCCTATTCCATGACCTTCATTCCAGTGAATTTCGCCCAACCGTACTCGACCGTCCGCGAGACGAATCATAGCAATTTCTTTGAGCTTCTGCCAGCGAGCTGGGGCCACGTGTGATGCTGAATAGGAGGCATGTTTTCCGTCAATGCCCTCACAAGGGCCTCATTCTCCTGTTTCAGCCTCAGCAATTCGCCTCGTCCGCGTCATGTCTCGTATCCCGGATACGACTATTCCTTCCTGCTACCGGGATCCCTTTGGGCCGATCAATGCCACTATTTTCATACGATCCTTTCCCCTGTCCCTCGCGTGCTCGTGAGCCGTCTTGGCGCTTGCTTGCACCCGAGGCGCTTCCCTGGTGAGCCCGCGCTCACGCTCAGTGTCCGGTAAAGGTGGGCTTTCTCTTTTCCAGGAACGCGTTCAAGCCTTCCTTGCTGTCGTTTGATGCGAAGCACGCTCCCATGCAGAGGCTTTCAATCTCGAGGCCGGCATCCAAATCCACCTCCATACCCTCGTTGAGAGCTTTCAGCGCGAACTTCATGGCAACGGGGCTTTTCTCGGCAAGGGTTGCCGCCCATTGACGGCACTCCTTCATGAGGTCGTCCGGGGGCACAACGTTGTTAACGAGTCCGATTCGGCCCGCTTCCTCGGCCCCGATGATCTTCCCCATCAGAACAAGCTCCGCGGCCCTGGCCTTGCCGATACGCCTCGGCAGTCGTTGCGTGCCTCCCGCGCCGGGGATAATCCCCAGGTTGATCTCCAATTGACCGAACTTTGCCTGCTCCGACGCCAGCCTGAACGTACATGCCAATGCGATTTCGCATCCGACACCAAAAGCATAGCCGTTTACCGCGGCTATTGACGGGACATGCAACCGTTCGATCCGGCCGAGAAGCGCCTGCCTGCGCCGAGAGTTCTCGATTGCCGTCAGGGGCGTTCGCGTACTCAACTCTTTGATGTCGGACCCGGAAAGGAACGATTTCCCGCCGGCTCCCGTCAATATAAGGACCCGGGACTCCGAATCCTTCTCTATGTCATCCAGCGCCTTTGCCAAACCCTCCACCATGGCACGGTTCAAGGCATTGTGCACCTCGGGCCTGTTGAAGGTCACGGTCACGATCCCATTGTCTCGCTCGACAATGACTTCATCTCCTTTCATGAACTCTTTTCCTCCTTCGCTCTCGTCGTACAAACTTCTTCCGACAGCTCGATCCACGTTGGTTGCGGGACGAAGGGCTTGAATCATGCCGGAAAGCCGAACAGGTCGCCCGGTTTGACAGTCTTATAGTTGCACACGTGATTGAGCAGGCCAATGAAATTGAGACGGCCGCGCGATTCCGGAGAGCGCACAACAATTGGCACACGGCTTTGGGCGATGGACTCACGAGAACCAGGCGCGGCGGTTTCCATTC
>JARRRG010000437.1:0-3399 GCA_037380965.1 Deltaproteobacteria bacterium | reverse complement strand
GAAAAACCCCTCAAGATTTGCTGCACGTTTGCTGCACGCTTTTGAGGGGTCCCTTTTGAATGATTTCAGTAACTTAATTGGTGGAGGCGGCGGGAATCGAACCCGCGTCCGAGAATCTTCAGCGCAAGGCTTCTACATGCTTATTCCGAGTTTTGTATCTCGTCCGGAAGAGGCCCCCTCGGACCAGGTTCTCTTCGGACCAACCCGCTAAATGTTTCGCGTTCTCCCCAACGGGTTCGGGGAGTCGGCTATCCTGCTACCGTCGCCTCATCCGCCCCCGCAGGAAGGGGACGAAGAGACGCTGGCCTTACGCGGCCAGAGCGTACTCGTAATCGTTGGCGAGTATAAAGTTTTCCGGCGGTTTAGCGAGTCACCGGAGTGCTCGACATGCAACCTTGGCCTCAACTATCCCCGTCGAGACCTTTTCGCCCCCTTTCGCAGATGAGAGTTAGTCGCTCTACTTTATTATGACAACCGTGGCTGTCACGGGTTTCGGACCCGGACACGTTGTTCGCGAGGCCGCTGTATTAACCGTCGCTTCCGATCACCGGCCGCGGTACTTGATGAGCCGTTCGAGCTCGCGGCGCTGATCCTTTTTCTTGATAGCTTCACGCTTGTCAAAGGCTTTCTTGCCCTTAGCAAGCGCCAATTCAACTTTTACTTTACCATTCTTGAAATAGAGTTTCAACGGAATAAGGGAAAAGCCCCTTTCCGCGACTTTGCCGATGAGTTTTCTGATCTCCTTTTTGTGGAGAAGCAGCTTGCGCTCGCGGAGGGGATCGTGGTTCTGTCTGCTTGCCTGCTCGTACGGCGAGATATGTGCGTCGACCAGGAAGATTTCACCATTACGGATCTTGGCGTACGAGTCGGACAGGTTGGCCCTGCCCTTGCGGAGGGATTTTACTTCAGATCCCACGAGGGAGATTCCGGCTTCGAACGCGTCTTCGATCTCGAAATTGAATCGAGCTTTCCGGTTCTTGCAGATTATCTTGATGGAATCATTCGCGCTCATCGGCTTCCGCTACGACTGATCAATGAAATAGTCTTGCGGAAAACGTTCCTGAATCCAGTCCTCCAGGAAGCCCCGTATCTCCTGAGCCGCTGTCATGTCGAATGCCCGCGCGGTCAACTCTTGACACTCTTCCATACTGACTGAGCGGATGAACTTCTTGACCATGGGGATGGAAAGGGCATTCATGGATAGTTCGTCGAGCCCGAGTCCCAGGAGAATCGGAATATTGACCGGATAGCCCGCCATCTCGCCGCACATCGCGACGGGGATACCGCTGGCCTGTCCTGCATTGGCGATCTGTCGGACCAATCTGAGGAGTGCAGGATGGAGCGTGTCATAGAGATAATTCACGTGTTCATTGACCCGGTCAATGGCCAGCGCGTACTGAATGAGGTCATTGGTTCCGATGCTGAAAAAATCGGTCTCGCGAGCGATCAGATCCGCGATGGCGACAGCCGATGGGACTTCAACCAAAATGCCGAGCGGGACATGCGGGTCAAACGCCTTACCTTCCCTGGCAAGCTCTTCCTTGACCTCCTCGATAATCTCCTTGGTGGTCCGCAGTTCCGTCATGCAGGAGATCATGGGTACCAGGAGCCGGCATTGACCGTGAGCCGATGCCCGCAAGATCGCCCTGAGTTGAGTCTTGAAAAGGTCCTTCCGCCCGAGGCACAGCCGAATGGCCCTCAAGCCCATTGCAGGGTTTGACTCCGCTTCGATATTGAGGCTCGAGGCAATCTTGTCCGCGCCCACATCGAGCGTGCGTATCGTAACGGAATTGGAGGCACACGCGCCCACCACATGCCGGTACGCGTCATACTGTTCCTCTTCCGAGGGCAGATCGCGTCTGCCGAGGAAGAGGTATTCGGTCCTGAAAAGACCGATGCCCTCCGCTCCATGGTCGAGCGCGAGATCGATCTCGTCCATGAGCTCGATATTGGCCATGATTCGTACTGAACCCGCGCCGTCACTGGTGACCGCGGGCAATCGACCGAAGGTCATCAACCCTTGATGATAGTTTCGGTAGACCTCCTGGTGCTGCCTGAAACGGAAGATGGTCTCGGGGTCGGGATTGACGATCACCATTCCCGTGCTGCCATCAATAATGATGGTTTCTCCGGTCTGCACCTGACGGCTGATGTTTTCCAATCCCGTCACCGCGGGGAGTTTCATCGAACGGGCAATAATGGCCGTATGGGAGGTTCTCCCGCCCATCTCGATGGCAAATCCGAGCACGCTTTCTTTCTCGATCTGGAGCGTGTCGGCAGGAGACAGATCGTGGGCCACTATCACTGAATTCGGAGGCAGGAATGGGATACTGCCTTTCTCAGAGTATCCCATGAGGATTCTCAGGACGCGCTCTCCAACGAAATGAACGTCCCCTGCCCGTTCCCGCAAGTATTCGTCCTCAATGGTATCGAAAGCCGCCGAGATGGTGCTGATTATCGTCGAGAGAGCCCATTCCGCGTTCTGTCTCTCCGAAGCGATGATGTCCCGCGTGCCCTGAAAAAACATTCGGTCTTCGAGAAGCAGGAGATGGGTGTCAAGAATATAAAGATGATTTTTCAGTGGATGACCGGGCCCGATCATCGTCTTGACTTGCTTGAGCTGAGCCTTCGCGTCCCTGACCGCGGATTCGAAGCGCCGGAGCTCCCCGGGAACTTCCTCGGGTTTAAGGATGCGCTGAGGATAGATTTCCGTTGACAAGCGCTCCAGCGCAACCACCTGGCCTATGGCGATCCCTCCCGAAACCCCGAGACCCTTCATCACCTTGTTCGCCTCATTATCGAGGGGCTGGCCTAAGTCTGCCGGTCTCTTTCTCTCAATTTGCTTCGAGGTTGTCATCTTCAATCAGTCGCTTGATCTCTTCCACGGCTTCCTGCCCGTCAGGTCCCTGGGCTCTCACGAGAAGCTCCGTGCCGGGCGCCGCGGCCAGGAGGAGCAACCCTAACACACTTTTGGCATTCACTTCCACATCGTCCTTGACGAGCGTCACCTTACAGGAATAGTTCTGCATGGCCTGGGCCATTCGAGTGGCCACCCGCGCATGAAGGCCCAAGTTGTTGACAACTTTGACCTTCCGCTCAAGAAGTTCGTGTTCTGCTCCCATTACCTGATAGAATCAGTACCAAAATGATCGATACCACCGCCAACGCGGTCGCGTGCAAGACCGGCTGGGACCTCACGTTCCGCCGGGGAGACCCGAACCCATAGCCATCTGCGGCCGCTCCGACCGCGGTTGTCAACTGTACCAAAGCTTGCAAGCATTTTTGGGTACGGTGCGTGATCAGGAGCGCCACTATCATTCATCAATATCGACCGCAGTGCACGTGCTCGAGCTCTTGTCCCGCCAACCCTCACGCGTCGCGGGGAGCGGATCGCCGCAC
>JARRRG010000436.1:0-3400 GCA_037380965.1 Deltaproteobacteria bacterium | reverse complement strand
CCCGTGCGAAGCCTCCATCCAGATAGACCGAGGCCACGATCGCTTCAAGCGTGTCCGCGAGTATCGAGTCAAGGTCTCTGCAACCGGAGATCTCGTCTCCCTTGCCCATCCTGATGTACCGGGCGAGATTCAATTGTCGCATGAGCTGAGCGAGTGCGGCGCGATTGACCAGACTCGCTCTCATTTTCTGGAGCTCACCCTCTTCATAGTCCGGAAATCGCCGGTACAGGATCGCGGCCACCACCATTCCCAGCACCGCGTCTCCGAGGAACTCCATCCGCTCGTTATTCCCGGCGCATGTGTCCCTGTTCTCATGCCAAAAGCTTCGGCGGGTGAGAGCATTTTCGAGCAAAGCCGGATTATTGAAGCTGTGCCCGAGTGTCGTTTCTATCTGCTCGATGTCCTCTTCGAAGTTGTCGTTGCTCACAGTGACTCCACTAGATCCGCCAGTTCCTCGGTCCCGGAATGCGCGGTGAGATCATACAGCAGGGGGGTCACCGACACGTATCCCATTTTCAGCGCAGAGAGATCGCTCGCTTCATCGGCTTCATCGGGGAGGATTTCCCCGGAGAGCCAGTAGTACACATTACCACGCGGATCTTCCCGCTGCTCGTAGCTCTCCTCGTATTTAAACAGTCCCTGCCGAGTCAATTTCACCCCCCGCACCTCATCCAGCGGCAGCGCGGGAAGGTTGACGTTCAAAGCGATCCCGGGCGGCAACCCGTGCGAGAGAATACGCCGCGCCAAGGATTCGATCAGCGGAAGTGCCCACGTGAACGGGGGATCTTTCTTCTGGTCCAGGGAGACCGCCATTGCGGGCACTCCCAGAACCGCCGCCTCGGTGGCCGCGGAAACCGTTCCAGAGTATAGCACGTTGATCCCCACATTGGCCCCGTCGTTGATCCCTGAGACCACGAGATCGGGCAAACGGGGCAACAGCGAGTACAGGGCGAGCTTCACCGCGTCCGCGGGCGTGCCTCTGACAGCATGGCCGTAAAAGGCGCCGTTCCGGGTCACCTCGCGCACCCGGACCGGGTCCTGCAACGTGATCGAGTGTCCAGCCGCGCTCTGCTCGAACTCCGGCGCGACAATGCTGACCCTGCCGAGCCTGTCCATTGCCGTCTTCAGATTCCGGAGCCCCTCAGCATGAATGCCGTCATCGTTGGTCAGAAGAATGAGCGGGCCGTTCTCTGTCATGCTAACTCTCTGATGGCTTTCCCAATGCGCTCCATCCCTTTGAGAATCGTTTCGTCATCGGTGGCGAAGGAGAGCCTCACGTGATCATCGGACCCGAATGGGACGCCGGGAACGCAGGCAACGTGCTGTGTCTCGAGGAGAAAGCGCACCATATCCGATGAGTTGGCAACGTTTCCCGACCGGTACAAGCCTCGAACATTGACAAAGGCATAGAAAGCGCCTTCCGGTTTGACCGCGGAGATCCCCTCAATCTTGCCGATCTCCTCGATCATGAGGTTCCGACGCCTTTCAAAGATTTCCCTCATTCGTCCCACCTCGTCCTGTGGGCCGGTCAGGGCTTCGACGGCCGCGGCCTGGGCCGGAGAGGAGGGATTCGATGTGGACTGACCCTGTATGTTGGTGGCCGCTTTCACCAGTTCAACTCTGGTGGACGCGAGGTAACCGATGCGGAAGCCCGTCATCGCGTAGGTCTTGGATACGCCGTTGACCACTATCGTCCGTTCCTTCATGCCGGGCAGAGATGCAAAAGGCGTGAAGGTGCCTCCCTCATAGATCAGCTTGTCATAGATATCGTCGGATATGACAAGGAGGTCATGCTTTTCGGCCAGAGCCGCCAGCGCCTCGAGCACGGAGTCAGGATAGAGGACGCCGGTCGGATTGGCTGGAGAATTGATCACGATGGCCTTGGTACGCGGCGAAATTCGCGATTCGACCTCATCCGGATCGGGCAGGAACCGGGTTTCGTCACTGGTGGGCACGATGACAGGAACGCCGTCGGCCAACTCGACCATCTCCGGATAGGAGACCCAGTACGGTGCGGTGATGATCACTTCATCGCCCGAACTGATAAGGGCCTGGAAGATATTGTAGAGTGAGTGCTTGGCGCCGCAGGAAACCAGAATCTCCTCCGGTTTGTATTCGAGGGCGTAGTCATCCGCGAACCGCTGGATCACCGCCTTCTTCATGTCCGCGGTCCCGCCCACCGGCGTGTAGAATGTTTCACCCCGGTCGAGGGATTTTTTGGCCGCCTCCCGTATATGCGCGGGCGTAGCAAAGTCCGGTTCACCGGCGCCGAAGCCGACGACGTCCACGCCCTGGCTTTTCAGTTCCCTTGCCTTGGCCGATATCGCCAGGGTTGCCGAGGGCTGCAACTGACTTACTCGTTTCGACAAGAGGTTTTGCATGTTCACTCCTTCAGAGAGTGGGGTCACGGACATTCGATTACCGAATGTCGGGGAATTTCTTCTTGAGCATCGCGAGCACATATTCCGGGACCAGGTCTTTGGGCGACCCTCCGGCCATGACCGTGGCCTTGATAATTCTCGAGCTCACGTAGAGGTACCGGTGAGCGGTCATAAGAAAGAAGGTCTCAATGTCCCGGTTCAGTTTCCGATTCATCAAAGCAAGCTGAAACTCGTACTCGAAATCCGATACGGCTCGAAGTCCTCGGATGATGGCCTGGGCCTTCTTCCGGGCTGCATAGCGTACCAGAAGACCCTCGAAGGATTCACATTCCACTCGTCCGTCCAAATTCGCAATGCTATGGCGGATCATATCCAGCCGCTCTTCCGGCGAAAAGATCGTCTCCTTCTCGGGGTTGATGCCGAGTGCGACAATGATGCGGTCGAACGTTCCGAGCGCTCGGCGGATAATTTCCAGATGACCGTTATGAATAGGGTCAAATGTTCCCGGCAGTACTGCGACTTTCTCTCTCATCAGGCGTTATGTCCCTTTCACGTTCGAGGGGGGAATCGACTCCACCGCGGTCGTAGATCTCGACCGCCGTACCCCCGTATTTCCTTGAAAACAACTCCCTGTAGCCGCGGGGAAGCCCCACCTCCGGGCCTGCGGCGCGCCGTTCCACGATGAGAAGACCGCCGGTCTC
The DNA here is from genome assembly GCA_037380965.1 of Deltaproteobacteria bacterium. Lineage (GTDB taxonomy): Bacteria > Desulfobacterota > Desulfomonilia > Desulfomonilales > Desulfomonilaceae > JARRRG01. The sequence continues at coordinate 318 of JARRRG010000436.1, read as the reverse complement.
GATGAGGTCGGTGAACCCGGGCTGGGATACCACCTTTGAAACCAACCGAGTCTCGTACGGCGGATCGAGGAAAACGATCTCGAACCGCTGCTCCATCAGCCCGAGCTTTCTCACCGCGGCTGCCGCGTCTATCATAAGAACGAGAACCGCATCTTCGACCCCGAACGATCGAACGGTGCGCGTCAAGGCTCGGGTCATCTCGCGAGCCTGGTCCTCGAAGACAACGGAGTCCGCGCCCCGACTCAGTGCCTCGAGCCCGAAAGCGGCTGTACCCGCGAAGGGCTCGAGCACCCGAGCGTCCTTTACCATGGGCCCAAG
>JARRRG010000435.1:0-3401 GCA_037380965.1 Deltaproteobacteria bacterium | reverse complement strand
CGCGCTCGGCATTCTGCGTCAGTTCATCCTTCATGCTCATACGTTGTCTCCATTCTCTTCGCGGAAGAGTGATCTATGCTCGAACTTATGCCCGAATGATGCATCAAGGTCCGCCGTGCCCGCTTTGACGGCCGGTGAGAACAACGAGGCAAGGGCCTATGGCTGGATAATGCGTCCGTGGCTTCGCCTCGGATAACGTCACAACTCGTCGGCAAGGCTGTTATCCAGTCGGATGTGGAAGGGAGACTCATCTCCCCTCCACTCCTCCCCATCGTGGATCGAGCCATACGATCAAACTCCGCCCCTCGGGCGCCATCCCGACAATAACACGTGACGAGCTTTGTAATTCCACGGACCGGCTTTCTCCAGAGGTGCGAGCAGCGGGATCCCGGGACGGCTCACGCCTGTTTCCTATTGGCCGCTGCGCTCTCTGGGCTCGACCTTCACCCGGGCCATGACCTGGCCGTACCCCGCGCATTCCACGCCAACATCGGAGCATTTGACCTGATGCATGAAATGGAATTGGTTCGGGTCCAGGCCCTCACTCAACCTCTCGTTGATGAGCGCGACCGGCACAAGGAACTGCGAAGTGAGGTATATGCACATCCTTTTCGGACAGAGCTTGTTGATGAAGTTGCCGTCAACATCGAGCACAAAGCGATCACCGACCTCGTGCCGTGAATTGCAGTGCTTCGATTCCACCACCTCGGCCACGATCGAATAGTGAGGCGCGGCTTCTGCGAGCCGTTTCATGTGCCGGACCCTGAAATCACCCTCTTCGAACTGCCCTCGATCGGCCGCGGAGTACCCCACTCGGTCGCCGAACCGCTCCAAAGCCTTCTTGTCTTGATCGTCCATCCTCACCCCCTACGGATCTTTCGCCCGCGCGGACCGGGAATCGGTTCGAGCACGGTTTGCATGGTTCAGGTCAGGCACTGCTCGGTGCGTGCAATGATGTGATCCTGGAGACCGCGGGAAAGATCCACAAAATAGGCGCTGAATCCCGCAACCCGGACAATAAGATCCTGGTACTCGTCAGGGTTTTCCTGGGCCTTGAGAAGAGTTTCCCTGTCCACAATATTGAACTGGACATGAGGGATCTTCTTCTCTTTCCACGTCTTGAGATAATTGGTGAAGAGCGGCTTCATCTCTCCTTCGAGGAACTGTCGCTGAAACTTCTGGTTCAAGAGGTGATTGAAGGTGCGGAGCGTATCGATCTTTTCACATGAATTGAGAACCGCGGTCGGCCCCTTGCGATCCATGCCGGGTTGCGGCGCGAGCGTACAGTCGGCAAAGGGGTCGCCGTTCATTCGACCGTCAGGGGTTGCCGGCGTGTCCGCGCCGAGGCCGTACGTAGCTGACACCGCGCTCCCGTCACCCCGCATCGAGAAGCCGAATCGATCCTTTACCGATTCCATGACCTCCTCAGTGCGGTAATGCACCTCCCGGGCCATGAGATCCGCATAATCGTCATCATTTCCATACTTGGGCGCATTCAAGCAGGCACGCCGGATATCTTCCCGCCCTTCCCAGTTTCGGTCCAGGATCTCGATCAGCTCGGGCAGCGTTACGAGCCCGTCTTCGAACACGACCTTTCTCACCGCGGCCAGCGCGTCGGCAACATTGGTCGACCCAATGACCACGACCATGTCGTGGACCATCGACGGGTAAGACCACCGTGTGCGCTCTTTCCCCTGTTCGATGCACCCTTCCACAATGGCCGAATAAAACGGCCTCGGGCAATATTTGGCGTACAGCTCACGGCACGTGTTCTCTACCTCGGCCAACTTGGTCGTGAAGAATGTGACCTGATCGAGATAGGCCTCCAGGAGATCTTCCCACGACGTAAATGTGGCGGGGTCAGGCGTCGGCACTCCCCATTGCTCGCCGGTCTCCGGTTTGATTCCCTGATGGAGCGCCCACCACAGGCATTTCCCGAGGACGAAATACCCGACCACCCGGCGACCGATATTCTTCCCCGGGATGCACATGTACACACATCCCGACACGGCATATCGCTTCGCGTCTTCCGACGGAACACCCCATTTTTCGAGAAGCGGGATGAGCGCCTCATCATTGAACAGTGACGGATACCCGAGACCGGTCGCGATCACGTCGATAGCCCTGGACCAAAGCTCATTTGGTGTCCCGTCGTGCACACGCAACGCGACACTGGGCTCGATGGTCCTCATCTTTTCCGCGGCTTCGAGGACCAGGTAGGTCACGTCGTTGGTGACATCGCGGCCTTCACCGTCAGTGCCTCCGATGGTTATCGCCTGGAGCGACGCGACGCCTCCATAGATCGAGGTGAGCAGCGGCGAGTACACGAGTCCAAGCTCGAGAAACTTGGCCCAGAGAAGCTCGAGGACCTCGAGGGCTTCGTCGCGGGTAATTCTGCCCTCTTTCAGGTCCCTCTCATAGTACGGACCCAGGAGATAGTCCACCCGGAGCCCGATACCAAGCGTGGAATACTCGAGGTATCGTACCAGGTGGATAAAATAAAAGAACTGCACCGCTTCAACGAAGGTCCGGGGAGGATTCTCCGGAACCCACGCACACGTCCGAGCGATCTCTTCCAATTGATGTCGCCGGGCCGGGTCCTGTTCCGTTGCCGCCATCTCGCGTGCCACTTCCGCGTACCGATTGGCAAACCGGATTACCGCGTTCAGCACGATAATGACCGAATTGAGGAACTCCTTTTGATCGATATAGTCCGTGGGAACGGTCCGGTCGATCTCCTCGAGCCTCTCTTCAGCCATCCTGATCCGGCCCTTCAGTCCCGATTGAAATAATGCCTCGTAATCGGGGATGCCGAGCTCCGACCATTGGCTCCAGAGAAAGGTGCCTTCATATTTCCAGTACTTGCCCAGGTCACCGGTGAACATTTCCTGGTGCCGGTCGCTCATGGACTTGCCTTTCCAGTACGCGCACAGGTCTTCCAGTTCCCGTTTACCTTCGTCGTCGAGCAGCGTTCGCCCACCGTCGCTGTTCACGAGCCGCTTCACCGATTTCCAGTTCATGTCGATGGGATGGAAGAGGTTCTCCGGTTTCGAGACCTGATAGCCCACGATCCGTTCGGCAACCCTTATGAAAATGTCCATATTGTCAAGGACATGGGCAAGGGCCTTGGCACGGCGTATTACCATGGCCTGGCCGTCGGTCTCTCTATAGGATTCGGTCATGAGACGGGAACGCTGGAGATCGAGCTTTACCTCCGGACGGAACAGGCCCCGGGAGCGATCGTCGGACGCGTATCCCCTCTGTACGTTGCGGACAGCCTTGGAGACCAGCTCACTTTTCAGTCGATCCGGCAATTGCATGATCTTTCCTCCTCTGCTCACCCTGTCCTGAGACGGGAATGGACTCGGATTGTCGGAATTTTGCGGGGTAAGGTGCACACA
>JARRRG010000434.1:0-4003 GCA_037380965.1 Deltaproteobacteria bacterium | reverse complement strand
CTTTGAGAATCCGTATCGCCGCCAATGCAGCGGGGTTATGGGCATCACCCGGTTGGTGCGCGCATGGTGTTTCCTGTGGCATCGGCCGGAAAATCAAGTGACATCGAGTCTCCGGTGATGCTGTTCGATAGGGGGGCCTCAGTTTCCGCGGGACGCGGACGCCATCCCGCGACGAGCGGTTCAGGCGGAGTCCACGCGCGCCAATTCAATCGGAAAGCACCGGGAAATTTTCTCCGAGGAATCGCGGGCAGAGTGTGGTAAAGTCAGTGCTCGGGCCTCTCGAGGGGGGACTTTGCAATGTCAAAGAGGAAAATTCGGGCACGAGACATTGTTGCTGATATCCAGGCAGGCATGGATGACACCTCCCTGATGGAAAAGTACGTACTGACCTCCAATATGCTCGAGAAGATATTACGACAGCTCGTTGAGGCCGATCTTATTACTCATTTTCAGCTTTATGAACGGACTCGGCTCTCCGATAGTCAGGTGACACGAGCGTTCCTTGAATCGGGGAGCGGGACGGACAAGGCGGATTAAGCATACCCCGCGGCCGGCTAGGTCTTTGGTATGAACAGCAATTTTCGGACGTGAAATGCACGATGGTAAGACCCGGAGATGAACTCCGACTGAACCGAGCCTACCCGCTGCTACACGGCGCGGGTTTCGACGTGTTGCACGACTCACGTGAGTAGCGATCGCTCCGATTACGGAGAGACCCATCCCGGGCCGAGTGCAATCGATGCAGTGGCGGCCGCGTGCTCGCAACTCAATTCCCGCACCGAATCTCGGCCAGGCATTGAATGTCGGCATGGCAGCTTCCGTGGACAATCTGAGGGCAATCGCGGGCTTAATTGCGTCGTTTCTCATCTGTTTCGGTGCGGCTCGCGTCGGTGTCCTTTTCACCGATCTATCGGTGAGCACATGGTATCCGAGTGTTGTCAAACCGGCATGGACTCCCTCGGGAAATCTTATTGGGGGGATCTGGACGGTTCTTTTCACATTGATGGCCTTCGCCGCCTGGTTGGTCTGGCTCAACAATGGAGCCGCGCATCGACGGAAGGCGTTACTGCTCTTCGTGGGACAGCTTGTTCTCAATGTTACGTGGTCCGCGATGTTCTTCGGTCTGAGAAGCCCCGGGCTTGCCGCGATCGAAATCATTGTTCTGTGGATGGCCATTTTGGCCACGGTGGTGGCTTTTGCGAGAGTTTCGAAGGTCGCAAGCGCGCTCATGGTTCCCTATCTGCTCTGGGTTGCATTCGCGGCTGTGCTGAACGTGAAAATATGGAGCATGAATTGAACCGGTACCCGCGACCACTTGACGGGCACCGTGGTATCGGCATCTTGGTTGCAGAAGAAGGACTGTCGCGCGAGCAAATCGATCAGCGTGAAAACCGGAAAGCTCACACTGCGAATAAAGTCTGTAGAGAAATTGGCAGCCTTGACCTAGGTCAAGGCTCTTCCCCGGGCACGCGCCTATGCTCAATTTGAGGCACCCGGGAATCACATTTGGACGCGGAAGGTAATGTTCAATTCGCAAAGGAATTTAAGCGCAACAGGAGGACCAAATGGCAGAAGCAATGTTTTGTTACCAATGTGAGCAGACTTCGGGAGGCGTCGCATGCACGAAAAGGGGCGTGTGCGGTAAATCGCCGGAAGTGGCCAGGCTCCACGATCTTTTGACTCACGCGCTCAAGGGTTTGGGACTCGTGGCGGTTGAAGGTCGGAAGGTCGGGGTCAGGGACCACGATACGGATGTATTTGCCTGCCAGGCCCATTTCTCGGTGCTCACGAACGTCGATTTCGACGCCCAGCGTTTCGTGCCGCTCATCAAGGAATGTGTTGAACGAAGGGAACAGTTGAAAGAAAAAGTCAAAGCCGCGGGCGGCAGAACCGACTTCACCGAGCATGCCGCGACCTTTACGCCCGCAGCCACTCTCGACGGAATGATCGAGCAGGGTCGAACGGTCGGCTTCGACGCGGACACCGAAACTGACGCGGATATCAAGGCGCTGCAGCACACCACGATTTTTGGAGTGAGAGGCCTGTCTGCCTACGCGGACCATGCTCAGATCCTCGGCCAGGAGGACGAAGCGGTGTACGCGTTTGTCCACGAAGCTCTGGCCGCGACACTCAACAAGAACCTTACCTTGGACGACTGGATCGCCATGGCGCTCAAGGCCGGTGAAGTCAACCTGAAGGCCATGGAGCTGTTGGACGCGGCCAATACCGGAACGTACGGCAATCCGGTGCCCACCAAAGTTCCATTAGGCCATAAGCAAGGAAAGGCCATACTCGTTTCGGGCCACGACCTCAAGGACCTCGAGGAGGTCCTCAAGCTAACGGAAGGCAAGGGAATCACCGTATATACCCACGGCGAAATGCTGCCCTGTCACGGATACCCCGGACTGAAAAAATATCCACACTTCTACGGGCATTACGGTACCGCATGGCAAAACCAGCAGAAGGAATTCGCCCAGTTTCCGGGCGCGATACTCATGACCACCAATTGCATTCAGAGGCCGAGTCAATCGTACCAGGACAATATCTTCACCACGGGTCTTGTGGGCTGGCCGGGAGTAACCCATATCAAGGACAAGGATTTCACCCCGCTCGTGAACAAGGCCCTCGAATTGCCCGGCTTCCCCGAAGAAAGCAACGGCAAGAGCGTCATGTGCGGGTTCGGCCACAACGCGGTCATGTCAGTGGCTGACAAAGTCATTGACGCGGTCAAGAGCGGCGCGATCAAGCACTTCTTCCTAGTCGCCGGATGTGACGGCGCGAAACCCGGCCGCAACTACTACACGGAATTCGTTGAAAAGACCCCGAAGGATACGGTCGTGCTCACGCTCGCGTGCGGTAAGTTCCGCTTCTTTGACAAGGAGCTGGGTGATATTGGCGGGATTCCGCGGCTCCTGGATGTGGGGCAGTGCAATGACGCGTATTCCGCGGTTCAGATCGCGGTCGCGCTCTCCAAGGCATTCAACGTCGAGGTCAACGAGCTCCCCCTTTCGATGGTACTCTCCTGGTACGAACAGAAGGCATGCGCGATACTCCTCACGCTGCTCCATCTCGGTATAAAAGGAATCCGGCTCGGTCCAAGCCTGCCCGCGTTCATCACTCCCAATGTCCTGAACGTGCTCGTTGAGAATTTCGACATCAAACCGATCAGCACACCTGACGAGGACCTCAAGGCGATTCTCGGCTAAGCTCAGTGTGGGGCGAAGAACATCGCCCCACGCACAATCCCCCGCGCACCAATACGTTCACTACCTGTGCCGCTCGCGTAATGAACCAGCGCCGAGCACGGGAATCATTGCCATGGAATCCTCTCGGGCCCTGCCGCGCGGTTCAGAGGAGATCTTCGAGGGCCTTGTCGATACGGGGGAAATTGAATTTGAACCCCTGTTCTTCGAGCACTCCCGGGACGGCTCTCTGACCCTCGAGAAGCACCGACCCGAACTCACCGAGCGCGAGCTTGAGCATGAATGCCGGCGCGGGCATAAACGAGGGCCGTTTCATGGCTCGACCGATCGCCTTGGCAAGATCGCCATTCCGAACGGGGACCGGCGCGGTAAAATTCACGGGACCGCTGACACCGGTGTTCTCAATTACGAACAGCTCGGCCCGACACAAGTCTTGAATATGGATCCATGAGAACCATTGTTGTCCGTCACCCATGGGTCCGCCCGCAAAGAACCTGAAGGGACGGACCATTTGACCGAGCGCTCCTCCACCCTTTCCGAGCACGATGCCGAATCTCGTGGTGACGACCCGGACACCTTTTTCCTCGGCCTTCATGGCCTCGGCTTCCCAGTCCCGGGCCAGATTCGCAAGGAAATCCGAGCCGGGCGGTGATGCCTCGGTGAGCTCCTCGTCTTTTGTGGGTCCGTAGTATCCCGCGCCGGACGCGCTCACCAGGGTCATGTTCCTCCCTGTGTCATTCGGTATCGCATCGACCAGGTTGCGCGTGGTGAGCAATCGGCTGTCGCGAAGAAGCTTCTTG
>JARRRG010000433.1:0-3425 GCA_037380965.1 Deltaproteobacteria bacterium | reverse complement strand
CCGTAGCTCAGTTGGATAGAGCGCCGGACTTCGAATCCGTAGGTCGCAGGTTCGAATCCTGCCGGGCGTGCCACTGTTGAAGGGCTCCGGATAGACCTGGAGCCCTTTTCTCACGTGACTTGTCGCCTCGGCTGGGAAGAGAATGCATCTTCATCGTGAGACCCCCGATTGGGGTTGGTTCGTGACGTTTGCTACGCAGCGCGGCGAGGTCAAGCGGCCGTGTATGCAGCCTGCCTGCCCGGTCAAGTCTCTCGACTCATGCATTGTACAGCGGATCAGGCAACTGCTCGCGAAGTCGCCTCAGACCGGTGAAAAACTTTTCGGCCGGTAAGCTGCGGGATCCAAACAACCAGGAGATGTGCCCATGAGAATACCGTTACTGTTAGGTCTGGCAGTACTGCTGTCGATCACCCTATCGCTACCGGGGTTCGGCGGTCCACTCGAAATGGCTACCGACTGCAGCAAGGCTCGGAAGGTATTGGCGGACGCGGCGAAAAAATCTGATGCTCAGACGCTGGCCAAGGTCAAGCAGTTGCTGGGAGTGGACGAACTGATTTCCTGCCCGGTTCCCAGCGGTCGGGCCTTCTGCTTTCAGTGTCTGGACAAGAACGAGAAGTTGCACAGCCTGGAGCTTTTTCAGGATTTCGCTACAAAGCGGTTCGAGTTCCGGGGGGTCGGATGCCGATGCGACGACTTGAAAAAGTAGTGACACCTGGGTTGATTATTGTTAAAGGGTTTCTCCCATGCAGATGAGGGAGTCGTATCTCCATCCCATCGATACCCTCAGCCGACCCGGAGCAAGGCGACTCGCCCAGGATTGACAGCAGAGTCGGACAATTGATGTGAAGCGTCCCCAACACGGCGAACTCGAGCGGGAGGGACATTCTGGGAGGAGCCACTCCTCCGGCCCTCGGCCATTGGTTGGCATTGCGGAAATGCACAAGGAATTCATTGCCGGAGCCGGACTTATGCTCCCCGCCATCAGGGTGATCGGAGAATCGCGTTGAGTCGGCAAAACCTGCGAGATGACCGGAGGCGGCTGGTAATGAAGAGTTGCCCGTGCTTGCATTTCCCGGGCTCCGCGTGTTGAACGGCTCACCTGGCTGGATCGTTTCCAAGAGATTCGTGGGAGCGGAGCCTTGTCGGTTTCTTACCTGAAGAACGTGGCTGAAAATATGCGGCTCGCAGCGGCCACGGCATGTGGTTGTGGGTATGCGCCAATAGTTCCTGGAACTGTCGGCACGTTACCTGCGGTGGCAATCTTTGTCCTCATCGGAAAGACTCAAGCCGCTGAATTTCAGACAATGTGGCTTGCCATCGCTCTTCTTATATCCGGTGCCTTGACCGTCAAGCTGGGATCGTGGGCTGAGACGCGCTGGAAAACGAAAGATCCCCACCCGTTCGTCCTGGACGAGGTCGCGGGATTTTTCTTGACCGTCTTGCTGTTCCGCGGTGACAGCGTAGCTCTCACAGCCCTATGGGCCTTCCTGGCATCACGTTTTTTTGACATCGTCAAACCGCCGCCCGCGGACCGGATGGAGCGTTTGTCAGGCGGAATCGGCATACTGCTCGACGACCTTGTTGCCTCCCTGTACGCTGCCGCATCGTTGCATTTCATGGCATGGCTCATCCCTCCGCTGTTCGGCTCCTCATAGCAGAGGGAGGCCTGAACATCCCACTGCATGGGCTCAGGGCTTCTTTTCCTGAGTATCGATGAGCACATCCCTCGGGATGAAATGACACGTCGATTTTGAGAAAGGCTGAGAGGAGGGGGCCCTTGTCTAGGCCTTTTCGTTCACTGCTTCAATAAACACACGCTGGGTTTCCGCGATCATCAGTTCCATGGTGTGACCGGCCTGAACCCGTTGGCGGCCTTTGCTGCCCATGGAATTCCTCAGAGATTCATCCTGAAGCAGTCTGGTCAAAGCGTCGGCCATGGCCTCCGGATTGCCCGGCTCGAAGATGAGTCCTGTCTCGCCATCCCGGACCAGCTCGGGAATACCTCCAACCCGGGGGGCCACAACCGGCAGTTGGGTCGCCATGGCCTCAAGCACGACATTGGGAGATGCCTCCCGGAAAGATGCCATCGCGAACACCCATGCGCGTCTCAGATCGGGTCGTATGTCGGCCTGACCGGGGCGCAGCCTCACTCGTGACTGAAGCGAATAGGCGCGTATGAGGGCTTCGACTTCATCCTTGAGGTATCCGTCTCCCACGATCTCGAATCGGGCCTCGGGCATGCGCTCCGCAGTCAGTCGAAAGCCCTCGAGCAGTGTGCGGGGATCTTTCTCTTTCACCAGGCGCCCGATGGAGAGCACCGTGGGTTCTTGGGCCTTTTGACCATGCTCCGGGGAAAAGAAATCCGCATCAACCGGATTGTGGATTACGGCGATGCGCTCCGGGTCAACCCCGTACCGGCGGATCATCACATCCTTGAGCACGTGGGCGTTGCAAATGATGCGCGTGCTCAGAGGCCACATCCAGCTCTCATACTGCTTTGGATAGAGACTCCTCCAGCTCGAGACGATCACTGGTACCCGCGCCATGCGTCCCATGATGCGTCCCCAAATATTTGGGACCACCGTCAGGGTATAAAGAATGTGAGGACGTTCCTTTATCAGTTTCCACGCGAGGTTCCCCAGGGCCTGTGGGGTAACCCAGGAAGAATGGGACATCCATACCAACGGGGCCCCTGACTCTCTCGCCATAGGGACCATGTCCATGCCGCCCCGCAGAACCCACAATTCAGGAGAGAAGCACCGCCGATCCAATTTCTTCAGCAAATGGACGGCGTACCGTTGGGTCCCGCCGAATTCCAGATCTTGCACGAGGAGCACGACGCGAATCGGGGGCGAGATTTTGCCCGAAATGCCCTCGCACGAATCCACGACGTGTTGCCTCCTGAGACCCGACTCGCGTTCTTCCCCTCGACGATTACAGATTCTCCGCGCCGGCGAGAAACGTTGGGCTGCATTCGCGAGGGTGATCCCAAACGTTGATGAGGTAATCCTTGGCTCTTACGAAGAATTCGGCCTGCTCTTCGACAACCGCTTCCGCCTCGGCGGATCCCATGTGTCTGGTCTCATTGATAAACGATGCTACCCGCCCGTAATAGAGTGGAGTCATGAGGTCGACGAGGCTTCTCTGATTTGCGGGCCAGTTATGATACGTCCCGGCAAGCTCGTACAGAACGCGTACCCACGTGTCGGTCGGAAGTCTGAAGCGATCCATATCCATGGCCGCGGCGGCCTTGATCGCGTTAAAGCAGTCCGGGCAAAATACCTCGGCCCAGAGTGTGCCGAAATGCTGTAACCCCAGCTTAAAGGACGTGACAAGCTTGGGATAATTTACCTCGATGCGCTCCGGCTCTTCGGTGGACTGTTCGCCAAAGATGGGCACTTCTTCGGTCCCGCTGACGGCCTTCC
>JARRRG010000432.1:0-3427 GCA_037380965.1 Deltaproteobacteria bacterium | reverse complement strand
CTCATTGCGGCCTTCGTTCGCTCCGCTCACTGGGCCGTTCCTGCTGCCAGCTCTATGCTCGGACCAACGCCATAGAGGTCCCACCGTTTCTATCCGATACACTTGTCGGAATCGCTGTTGAAAACCATTATCTCCTGCACAGAGTCACCTTCTTTTCGCGATCATTTTTGAGAACCGCTATAGAGCGATTCCACGTTCCCATCCAGACCGCCGGCACGTGCGGCACGGATCGCAGATGTGAGCCAAGTGGGCTCCTTCACGTGCCGTCGGCATCGCGGCCCTACGCGGGGACCTTTTCCGGGTGTTCGGCACGGGGAGCCGCGTCCTTGCTCGAGCTGAGGTACAGAATCGCCATACCAACTATGAATGACAGCAACGATCCGACAAAAATGGCGATCTTGGCCGTGTCGATGAACGGGGAACCGTAGAAGGCCAGATTACAGATAAACAGTGACATGGTGAACCCTATTCCGCAGAGAACAGCCCCTCCGTAGATGTGACCGATGCTCGCGCCCGCGGGCATCACACCCAAACGGAACTTGATTGCGAGCCAGGTTGCGCCCAATATGCCGATCTGCTTGCCCAGAAACAGGCCGAGCACGATGCCCAGGGCAAGAGGCCCGGTCAACATTTCTCCCATCTTGCTCCACTCGATGTGCACACCGGCATTGGCCAGCCCGAACACGGGGATAATGAGGAACGCGACCCATGGGTGGAGCCAGTTCTCGATCCTTTGCAGCGGAGGCTCCACGTGATGGCACATGTTCTCGAGGGCATGCACCGCGGCTTGATGATCCTCGTTCCAGTACATGCTGTACCCGCAGGAACCGGCACAGTCAAATTCGTTCAGTGCAGCCTTGGCCTCCTGCAGGAAGGTGTCCGTGTCGAACCGGGATCTCGCGGGAATCGTCATCGCGACGAGCACACCGGCCAGCGTTGAATGCACCCCCGAGAGCGAAACCATGAGCCAGAGGATACAGCCGACGACAATGTACGGGAGAGGCCGACGGAAACCCATGATATTAATGGCTACGAGGACCACCATAAATATGCAGCTCATGGCGATATAGTATTCCGATATGTCCGCCGCATAAAATGTGGAGATGACCACCACCGCGCCCAGATCGTCGGCAACCGCCAGAGCCACGAGAAAGACCGTCACCGAATGGGGGATCCGCGATCTCAGAACCGTCAGTGCCCCCAGCATGAATGCAATGTCGGTCGCCATCGGGATTCCCCAGCCCATGGCCGTGGGACCCTGCCCATTAAAGAGGTGATAGATGAAAGCGGGCACGATCATGCCCCCGACCGCGGCCGACACGGGCAGCGCTGCCTGTCTGAACGAGGCCAATTCGCCGACAAGCAGCTCCCGCTTGATCTCCAGGCCCACGACAAAGAAAAAAATCGTCATCAGGCCGTCATTTATCCAAAAATGAAGGGAACGCTCGAAGAGCCTCGAACCGGCTTCCGCACCCAGGGGAACGTGCCACAGTCTCTCGTAGAACCAGCCCCAGGGCGAGTTCATCCAGATCATGCCCGCAACTGCCATGACGAGCAGGAGTATTCCGCCTGAAGCCTCTCTGCTGGCAAAGGTCTGAAAGGGCCGTACGAGAAGCCGGCCGAGCATTTCCCCTTTTACATAAAGCGGTCTTTCAACGAAACGCGGTCTCAAGAGCTTGTCTCCGCTCCCCGTGCCTGTCCGGCACAGATCTCTTCTCCTTGCGAGGGTACCGGCTTCCAGCGGGACTGTCAACGGGCTCCGATTCCGTCCCGCCCTGGACTCCGATGGGCTCTTCTGGTAAGATCATCCACTATTCCCGATTCCCAAAGGAGACAGTGCCGTGCTGAGTGCGCAGGTTCTTGCGCTGACCCTCATTCCACTCCTTTCGGGTGTCGTGCCCGGCAACGGACCTTCGGGTGTCGATCTCTGGACACTGCTCGAACTTGAGCGCCCGTTGTCAAAGGAGTTCATGGTCGGCACCTGGAAGTACTCCGATTACTTCGTGCGCTGGGGCATTACCGACAAAGGTAAGGCCAAGATACAACGTGTCAAGGGTGATTCATTCATGACCCTCCGGCAGAATGGCACGATGAAGATGATCAACCTGTTTCGGCCTTCAGAGGGGCGCTGGGAGATCTCCGACCGCGGCCTCATCTTCTACGATCCAAAACATCCTGAACGCGGATCTCAGGTTCTGCAGGTCAAGAAGCGAGACAAGAACCGAATATGGCTCTTATTGCCCTATGCAGGAGGGGCCAATGGGATCGGCATGGTGAGGGTGCCGGAAGAAGAACTGCTGCATACCATCAAGGAAGTCGAGAGGCTGCCCACGAAGAAGACCAGCCGGGTCCGTCCCGCGAGAGCGCGGCCCAGGGTGAACCTGGACCTCACCGGGCCCGAGTTTGACGCGCTCAATGACCCGGAACGGGATCTCGAGCCGTGACGATCTCTCAGGAACCGGTAGTTTCCGCGCGTTGAATTCTCCCCTCGCCTGATCCGGGCAATCGTGTTGCCGGCCGCCACAGCGTTGTTCGCATCTCCTCGAGGCCGGACATCCCCTGGCAACGCCTTCTCCCTTCCGGAAGCCTTAAGCCCGGATGGCTCTCCTTCTCGAAAAGAACCGCTCGTCGATCCCATAGGGCCAAAAACCGCATCGTAGCGTCGCATGGTAAAAGGGGGGTATGTGACAGGCGGGAGCAATTCGTTAAATCGGCTCTCGTCCACGCAATTTGAGCCTTCGATCCTTTTCCAATATTTCCTTCAGAACGGTGCGGAGAGCTTCATCTTTCACCGGTTCCAACGCCCCTCGTATCATTCGCAGATCATCATCGGTGAGCTGAGGATATACCCGCGGACTTGTTCGCGTAGGTGAGCGCCTCAGGTACGATCGCTGAAAAAACCGGATATCGGTGATGGGAGTCGCGGATGCTTCCAGACAGCTATTCACCTTGCCCAAAAGGACATCCTTTATTGCGGCCAACTCGTTCATCCAGACGGAGGAATCCACCGCGACGTGAAGGGTTGAACCAACGATCTTCTCTGCAACCGCATGCCGAGCCACCGCGGAATTCACGATTTTCGGCCACAAATAGACGATGCTTTGACGCGATAACGCCGGTTTCAGGCCCATTCGATGAAAAACATCGTCGAGGATCGACCCTACCGGTACGGCATCTTTTATCTTTTTGCGGCTCATGGCCTCACCTGAATGCCACGCGAACCCGGGATGTCAAGCCCATGCCTTCCATTGCCGTGGTCCTGCTCGATCAGCATGCCGGTTCGCCCTGTCGTTCGCTCGAGCCGGTCTGCAGAGTGATTCAGTGATCTCAATGAACGCGGAGCAGCGTGCTTCTCACTCTCTCCGCTCCTGTCGGAATCCTCAGGCGCATTCGGACGGGTCTCCCTGGATCTTGTCAATAGCATGCG
>JARRRG010000431.1:0-3434 GCA_037380965.1 Deltaproteobacteria bacterium | reverse complement strand
CCTTTGCCGTAGTAATAAAGCATCCCCAGGTCGAATTGGGCCTCTGGATCACCCTTTTCGGCCAACTCCACAACCATTTCCGGAGACCGGTCGGAGGCCGCGTCTGTTGAGAGGGATCGTTGCGGCGCGCTGATGACAATCAGGGTCAGGGCCAATATCGTGAAGACGGCTCTCAGCGATAGGACACGCCTCACCCCCAAGAGTAATAATGTCTGCCAAATGGACATGCTCCCGTACCTCCTGTGTATCCGCCCGTAGCGGGCGCGAACGTCTGGTTTCGCCGCGTTCCGGGTCGCCAACGCCTGGATTGAAGGTCGCGGCCGTGTGGAGAGATCCTCGACTGGCGGGCGGCAGGTAATATTACTTCGAGGTGCCGCTCAGCTCCATCTTTTTTTGAGACGGAGGAGATCCGGAGTCGCGCATCAGGATGGCAGTGGCAGTGATTCCACAGAATACCAGCCCATCTCGTAATCGGGGAACGCTCTCGACCGAACGGTACTCGCTTCGTGATTGTTTGGGCTTGTTCTTGCACTCGCTGAGGGCCGCTCGAGAACCTGAAGCGTGTTCCCGTTTCCTTCTCCGGCACCGAGGTCGATCTCCGCACGAACCGAGATGCCCCAGTGAGACGGCGGTGCCAGGCGCACTATCGAGGACCGGGGGGCAAGCGACGGCCACGATTTCGACTTGACTGAAGAGGCCGGATGTGGTGTACATCTAAAGTTTAACCCCGGCAACGGAAAAAAAGCGCGTCAGAAGGAGGAGCTCATGGGGATGGGGAACTATCGATTTTCATCCGAATCTGTAACCGAAGGCCATCCCGATAAAATCGCCGACAGAATTTCAGACTCAGTCTTGGATGCAATGCTCGAACAGGACCCGCGCTCGCGGGTTGCGTGCGAAACGCTCGTCACCACGGGTCTGGTCCTGGTGGCCGGTGAGATTACCACGAAGGCACTCGTTGACATACCCGATGTGGTTCGAGAAACCGTTCGATCCATTGGCTACATTGACTCATCCATAGGATTTGATTGCGATACCTGCGGGGTGATTGTCACGCTGGACAAGCAGTCTCCGGACATATCCATCGGCGTGACCGAAGGCGAGGGAATGTTCAAGGAGCAGGGGGCTGGAGATCAAGGTCTTATGTTCGGATTCGCGAGCAACGAGACCCCTGAATTGATGCCGATGGCCATCCAATACGCCCACCAATTGACCCAGAGGCTCACCTTAGCACGCAAGACAGGAGTGCTTCCCTTTCTAAGGCCGGACGGTAAGTCCCAGGTGACCGTCGAATATCAAAACGGTCGGCCTTCGCGGATAGATACCGTCGTTATTGCCGCGCAGCATGATCCTGACGTGACGTACGACGAGATCAGGGAAGGAATCATAGAGGAGGTCGTGCGGAAAGTCATCCGTGCCGACCTTCTTGACGACCGGACCCGATACCTGATCAACGCCACGGGACGCTTTGTAATCGGTGGACCGATGGGCGATTGCGGATTGACGGGCCGAAAGATTATCGTAGACACATATGGAGGCTACGGAGCCCACGGCGGGGGGGCATTTTCAGGCAAAGATCCCTCCAAGGTGGATCGATCGGCTTCCTATATGGCCCGGCACGTGGCCAAGAACATTGTCGCGGCCGGTCTGGCTGAAAAGGCACTGCTTCAAGTTGCCTACGCAATCGGCTATCCGGATCCGGTGTCACTTAACGTCGATACGCAGGGTACCGGTACGATACCCGATCACCAGATTAGTGAAATAGTCGCCAAGACGTTCAGCTTCGCACCTGCCGCCATAATTGACTATTTGCAACTGCTTCGACCAATCTACAAAAAAACGTCAGCCAATGGTCATTTTGGACGAGAAGACCCCGACTTCACCTGGGAGAATACTGACAGAGCCGAAGAGCTCAGGGACCTGGCCGGGGCGTGAAGTCTGATCCCCGGGTAGGAGGCTCTGCTCTCGGATTCCCGGAAGAGACCGCGTGAATGACGTAATCTCAAGGAGGTCAAATGCACTCTCATATCAAAGATCCTTCTCTCGCAGAAACGGGAAAACTCAGAATAGAGTGGGCTGAGCGCAGCATGCCCGTCCTGCGGTTAATACGGCAGCGATTCGCGGAGGAAAAGCCGCTGGCCGGGACAGTCCTGGCCGCCTGCCTTCATGTTACTACTGAGACCGCATCCCTTGTGTATACTCTCGCCGCGGGCGGCGCGGAGGTGTATCTGTGCGCGTCCAACCCGCTCTCCACGCAAGACGATGTGGCCGCTGCGCTCGTTGAGGACGGTTACCACGTCTTCTCAATCAAAGGCGAGGACACGGAGACCTACTACAAGCACATCAACGCGTGCCTGGACGCGAAACCCCATATCACAATGGACGATGGTGCCGATCTGGTAGGAACGATTCACGGCGAGCGACAGGACTTGGCCGAGAACATTGTTGGAGGCACCGAGGAAACCACCACCGGCGTAATCAGACTCAGGAGTATGGCGGACAAGGGGGTTTTGCTCTTTCCCGTGATAGCGGTCAATGATTCAGACACGAAGCATTTCTTCGACAATCGTTACGGTACGGGTCAGAGCACGATTGACGGCATCCTGAGGGCCACCAACCGACTCCTGGCGGGAAGCGTATTCGTGGTAAGCGGCTACGGATGGTGCGGTCGAGGCCTTGCCTCAAGAGCTGCGGGTATGGGCGCTCGCGTAATCGTGACCGAGGTAGATCCACTGCGAGCCCTGCAGGCGACCATGGACGGCTACCTTGTCATGCCGCTGAGTGAGGCCGTTCCCCTCGGTGACTTCTTTTGCACCGTGACCGGCGACTGCAGCGTTATTCGGAAAGAGCACTATGACCGGATGAAGGATGGCGCTATCGTGGCCAACTCCGGCCACTTCAATGTGGAGCTGGACATACCCACGCTGGAATCGATGGCGGTTTCTCGACGGATCATTCGCGCATTTGTCGAAGAATTCACCATGGCTGACGGGCGGCGCATCATGCTGCTCGGAGAAGGACGTTTGATCAACCTCGCGGCAGCTGAAGGGCACCCTTCATCGGTGATGGACATGAGCTTCGCCAATCAGGCGCTGGCTGCAGAGTATCTGGTCAAGAGCGGCAAGGGTCTCTCACGGGAAGTTCACCGGCTACCCCGTGAAAAGGACAGCGAAATTGCCCGGCTCAAGCTCGAATCCATGGGAATCCACATTGATACCCTGACAGAAGAACAGAGAACGTACCTTTCCTCATGGGAGATGGGAACCTGATCTCTCTGTCGGCCTCAGAATCTGAGTGTGGTTTCTCCACGCGTCGGAGCAAACGAGGGAGGCGGAACATTCAATAGAATCCGGCTAAAGAGGAGTCGGATTCGGCCGTGTCATGGGTCGTGTAAGGAGGTGCGCCGGGAATGGCGCACGGGAGATCCTGCCATG
>JARRRG010000430.1:0-3438 GCA_037380965.1 Deltaproteobacteria bacterium | reverse complement strand
GAATGGCGGGAATTGGGCAGCCCGCAGCTCATACTCGCGTGCTCGACATGTCACAGCATCTTTGCCAAACGCCTTCCCCGCGAAAAGATCGTGTCGCTCTGGGAGATCCTTGACCGTGTGGGCCTGCCTGAAGCTGAACGGATTGCGCCGCGGACAATGGTTTCCGTGCACGATCCCTGCACCGCGAGACATGAGCCTCAGATCCACGCGAGCGTACGGAGTCTGCTCGGAAAGCTCGGATTCGAGATCGATGAACTGAGCCTGAGCAAAGAGAAGACAGAGTGCTGCAGCTTCGGCGGCTTGATGTACTTTGCCAATCGCGATCTCGCTGATGAGGTCATTCGAAGACGCATCGAGGAAACCTCGGAAAATATGCTCGCGTACTGCGCGATGTGCAGAGATTGCTTCGCATCGGCAGGCAAACCGACCTGGCACCTGTTGGACCTCGTTTTCGGTGAGAGCGGGATTGAGGCTGCAACCGTGAAAGGACCCGATTACTCGCAGCGCCGCGAGAACCGCGCTCGATTGAAGCGGTCACTGCTCAGAGAGCTATGGGATGAGGAGAGCCCCGGACACGAAGATTTTCCGGACGTAACGCTGCACATCGCCGATCATGTCCGTGATCTGATGGAACGGAGAATGATTCTCGTCGAGGATCTCCAGCAGGTTATTCGGTGGGCTGAAAAGACCGGCAATAGGCTCGTGCATCGTGAGACGGGAAACTATCTCGCCCATTATCGTCCGGGAACGGTCACCTATTGGGTTGAATACTCCCGTGCAGAGGATGGGTACACCGTCCATAATGCGTACACTCACAGGATGGAGATCGTGGAGGAGATCAAACGGTGAGCTATCAGGTAGATTTCTCCGACGCCAAGGAATGGAAATGCTCGGCGTGTGGCGTCGATCTGGAGCTTGGGACGGTGGAAGTCGCCTACATGGGCAGCAAGTACCCCGTGGATCTGCCTCGATGCCCGAAATGCGGCATTGTGTTCATTCCCGAGAGTCTTGCATTGGGCACGATGTCTGAAATCGAGAGGCTGCTCGAGGACAAGTGACGGAGCATGAGCAGCGCCGGACACGGCACAGTCTACGAACACCTCGGCGCCACCCGGTTGGCCGCGGACGGAATTCGCCCCGGCGGCCTGGCATTGACCACACGCGCGCTCTCTTACTGTCTCTTTGCCCCCGGATCGCGGCTCCTTGACATTGGCTGTGGAAGCGGCGTTACCCTCCACCATCTTCATAGTGTGCACAGACTCGTGGCCGTGGGGATTGATCCGTCCCCTCAGCTCGTCGCGGAGGCCCGGCGAAAGAATCCTTCACTTCCCGTCATTCGCGGAGGCGGAGGCAATCTGCCGTTTTGCGGCGAGTCCTTTGACGGAGCGATCCTCGAGTGCACCCTTTCCCTGATGGAGAACCCCGTTGGTGCGCTGGACGAATGCCGGCGAGTCCTCAGGCATGGTGGCAGGATCATTCTCAGTGACCTCTATGCCCGCAATCCTGCCGGCATTCCCGGGCTGAGGAGCCTTTCCGAGCACTGCTGCCTGCGAGGGGCATTGGATCCCCACGAGTTGGAGCGAAGTCTCCTCTCGGCAGGCTTTGAGATCGATCTCTGGGAGGATCATTCCGACCTCCTGAAACAGTTCGCGTTTCAATTCATCTGGACCTATGGGTCACTGGACAATCTCTGGGTCGCGGCGAGCCAATCCACGTCGGAAGGTGAGGAGGTGAGGACCTCGGTGCGAGAATCTCGACCCGGTTATTTTCTTCTCGTGGGCCATAGAAAGACCCTCAACAAGCCTGCATCCAGGCAAGGACCGCCAACCGGGCCACAGGAAGGACGCCAGGTATGAATGACGTAACCTTGCGTATGATTAAACTGGCCGCTCAAGGATTCTTTTGCAGCCAGATCCTCCTCTTCCTCGGACTCGAAGCTCAGGGTAAACAGAATCCGGACCTGATCCGAGCCATGAATGCTCTCGCCGGAGGCCTCGGCTTTTCCGGAGACACGTGTGGAGCACTGAGCGGAGGCGCGTGCCTCCTGGGCCTTTACGCGGGTCGCGGCTCTGCCGACGAGGAAACAGACCCGAAACTGGAACTTATGATCAACCAGCTTGTGGACTGGTTCACCCGGGAATATACGACCCTCTATGGAGGAATTCGTTGCAACGACATCCTCGCTGACGATCCGACCAACCAGAGGATACGATGTCCGGGAATTGTCAAGAATACCTACGACAAGGTGGCCTCTCTCCTGGTTGAAAATGGCTTTGACCTTTCAGAGGGGAGGTGAGCGAGCCGGTGGCCGCGATCGCTTTCTCCGAGACGCAGAGTCTGTGCCCTGAATGTCTGCGGCCCGTCTCAGCGATCCGGTTCCAGCACGGATCGGACGTGTACTTACGGAAGACCTGCCCGGAGCATGGTGAGTTTCAGGTGGTGCTCTGGCGTGGGGATCCCTCCTTTTCGACCTGGGTCCGAGAGAAAATTCCGTGGCACCCGGACAACCCGGCCACGTCGGTTGACCGGGGGTGCCCGTTCGATTGCGGGTTGTGTCCCAGCCACCGTCAGCAAACCTGCACGGCTCTCATCGAAGTAACGACACGATGCAATTTGAACTGCGCATTCTGCTTTGCCCGCTCCCGCGGGAACAAGACGCCCGATCTGGAGATGGGAGAGATCAGGCGCATGTACGAATTCCTCCAGTCCCACGCAGGTACCTGTAACATCCAGCTTTCAGGCGGTGAGCCCACGGTGCGGGACGACCTCCCCGAGATCGCGGCCATGGGCCGATCCATGGGATTCGAGTTCATTCAGGTCAACACTAATGGACTCCGCCTGGCCGCTGACCGAGCGTACGCGCAGCAACTCAAAGAGGCAGGGGTGAGCTCGGTCTTCCTGCAATTTGACGCCGCAACGGAGAAGCCCCATCGTACGCTTCGCGGTACCTCGCTTCTCCAAACAAAGCTCGACGCGATCCGTGTCTGTGAGGCGCACGGGATTGGAGTGGTTCTCGTACCTACCATAGTCCCGGGTGTCAATGACCACGAGCTTGGTCACATGGTGCAGCTCGCGATCAAGTACCTCCCGGCCGTGCGCGGCGTTCACTTTCAGCCGGTCAGTTATTTCGGCCGATATCCGAAGGCTCCGACCGACTCTGACAGAATCACGATCCCCGAGATCCTCAGAGGCCTCGAACAACAGACCGGGGGCCGGGTAACCACCGATGATTTCGGCCCGCCGGGATGCGAAAACGCACGCTGCTCCTTTCACGGGACCTTTGTAGTCATGCCGGACGGCGAACTAAAAGCTTTTTCCCGTGAAGCGGACCGGTGCTCGTGCAGCGAGCTGAGAGCGGAGCAAGGCGCGGAGAACGCTCGGCGCTTTGTGGCACGGCAGTGGGCGCAACCGGCAAAGGGAAGCTGCTGCGGGAAGGAC
>JARRRG010000429.1:0-4479 GCA_037380965.1 Deltaproteobacteria bacterium | reverse complement strand
CTCCCGGGAGATGGGGGTTCAAATCCGTACCACATCAGGACCGGTGGTGGAGAAACCCGGAGACCTCGCCGCAATACTCACCAACCTGGAAAGCCGTGATGTCCTTTTCATCGATGAAATCCATCGGCTCTCCCCCGTAGTGGAAGAGATCCTCTACCCCGCGATGGAGGATTTCAAGCTCGACATTATCATCGGCCAGGGACCGAGTGCTCGAACCATAAAGCTTGACGTTGCGCCGTTTACCCTGATTGGAGCCACGACCCGGAGCGGATTGCTCACCAACCCCTTGCGAGACCGGTTCGGTATCATGTTCCATCTGGATTTCTATTCCGTGACCGAGCTTGAGAAGATCGTCGTGCGTTCCGCGTCGATTCTCAATGTAGAGATAGATGAAGAAGGTGCACATGAAATAGCCGGCCGTTCCCGGGCTACGCCCCGCATAGCCAACCGTTTGACCAGGCGCGTGAGAGATTACGCGCAGGTGAGAGGGAACGGAAAGATCGATGAGGAAATTGCTCGGAAGGCTCTTGACATGCTCGACGTGGACCGGTTCGGACTGGAAACCATGGACCGAAGATTCCTCGAGACGATCATTTACAAGTTCGACGGTGGGCCGGTGGGCATAGACACATTGGCTGCGGCTCTGGGTGAGGAAAAGGACACCCTTGAAGACGTTTATGAGCCCTACCTCGTAAAAGAGGGCTTTGTGGACCGTACCCCGAGGGGCCG
Source organism: Deltaproteobacteria bacterium (assembly GCA_037380965.1). Taxonomy (GTDB): domain Bacteria; phylum Desulfobacterota; class Desulfomonilia; order Desulfomonilales; family Desulfomonilaceae; genus JARRRG01. The sequence goes on along the minus strand of JARRRG010000429.1, from coordinate 3,750 downwards.
AGTGGCCACCCGACGGGCCCACGAGCATTTCAAGAGTCAAGCAGGTCCCGTGGCTCAGGGGAAATTATTTTACCAAAGTGGTCCCGAGGGACGGTAAAACGAAGGACGCCCATGACCAACCGGATAACCGTGCTGAGCGAAACCGTCATCAACCGAATCGCGGCCGGTGAAGTGGTGGAACGGCCGGTTTCCGTCGTCAAGGAGCTCGTCGAGAACTCCATCGACGCGGACGCGACTTCCGTGCAGGTCGACATCGAGGCCGGTGGAAGGAAACTCATTCGGGTCCGAGACGATGGAACGGGAATGAGCCGCGATGACGCGTTTCTCGCACTCGAACGGCACGCCACGTCCAAGCTCCGTACGGAACAGGATCTGGTGGGTGTGGCCACCATGGGATTCCGCGGAGAAGCTCTTGCAAGCATCGCGTCGGTCTCCCGGTTGAGACTCTTGACATCCGATGGACTCGATCCCGCGGGCACGGAAGTCGTGATCGAGGGAGGCGTGCTCCGCAAGTCAGAGTATGTGGGCTTGGGCCGAGGAACCGTTGTCGAGGTGCGCAACCTTTTCTTCAACGTGACTGTTCGCAGGAAATTCTTGAAGGCTCATGCAACTGAAGCGGGGCACATTCACGAGTTTATTACAAAACTTGCCCTGGCGTTTCCCGGGATCGCGTTCATGTACCGCGAGAACGGGAAGCTCAAGGTCGACGCGCCTCGGGTAAACAGCACGCTCGAGCGGGTGCACACCTTGTATTCACGGGACGTCCGGGACAATCTCATGGACGTGGAATTCTCCTCCGGCGACGCCCGCCTCTACGGGTATGTGGCGCGGCCTCCGTACGGCCGGTCGACCATGCGTTCGGTCCAGACCTTTGTGAACGGTCGGCCGGTGCGCGACAAGCTGATCAACGGTGCGATCACGCGCGCCCTGTCCAATCTGATGGAACGGGGACGGTATCCTTTGGCCGTGCTCTTCCTCGAGCTGCCGCCGGAACAGGTTGACGTGAATGTCCATCCACAGAAGGCGGAAGTTCGGTTCGTGAACCCCCAGCAGATATTCAATGTCATCCTGGACGGAGTGCACCAGGCGCTCACCGGCGCTCCCTTCAATCCTCCGCCGGGGCCGCGGGAGCGGATTCTGCCGGAACGGCCGACCACGCCGGTCGCCCGACACGTCCAGGACAGGAGACCCCCGGTGCAAACCGATTCAGCGCAGTCCCGAGCGCCCGCTCCGGCACCTCCTCCGACATCGGAGCCTCCACCACCGGAGCCCGCGCGGGGCGAGTCACCCCGCGGCCTCGAAGAGCCTTCGAATCGATTCTCGTCATTGACGTTCCTGGGAGCCCTCCCGGGTTCCTTTGTCGTCCTCCATAGCGAGAACGAGCTCATCGTCATGGACCACCACGCGGCCCACGAACGAGTCCTGTTCGAGGACCTCAAGCAATGCGATCGAACAGGAGGCGGCTTCGAAACCCAGGATCTCCTCATACCGCAGGTTCTGGAATTCTCCGTCAGAGAAGCCCGGGCCCTGGCACTGCATCTCGACCTTCTGAAGAATGCCGGCTTTCGTGTGGAGGAGTTCGGAGAAAAGGATTTCGTGGTCAAAGGAGTTCCCGTGTGGCTCGGAACCGTTGATCTGGAAGAATTTTTCGAGGCCCTCGTAGAAGTGATGCTCGACACCGGCGTAAAGGGGGATCCGCACCGAGGGCGGGAGGAAGTTCTCAAAAACATGGCTTGCAGGGCCGCGGTAAAGGAGACAAAGGCCATGCATCCGGAAGAAATGAGAGCCCTGCTCAGGGACCTTGACCGCGTCGGCTCAATCGATGTGTGCCCGCACGGCCGACCCATTACCGTCCGCTATCCACTCAGCGAGATCCGGCGCAAAATGGGCAGGAGATAGGGAACGCGGGTGAGGCATGAGGGGGAGACTCGACGCGCAGACTCCAGGATCGCGCGTGGAATTCCCGTCCGATCGTCCATCGTCAGGATGGATTTTTTCGCGAGACTTAGTAGAGGACGAGTTTTACGGGCCGGGCGAGGTTTACAAACGTCCCGTTCGCGCTATGGCCTCTGGTCGTCGTGCCTGCGTACATCTTCAGTTTATCAGCCAACTTTTCGACCGTAGAATTGAGCATGCGAACGCAACCGTGAGACTGACCTGACCCGACGCTCCAGGGCGAATCGGTTCCGTGGATACGATACATTCCCGCGTCCACCATCTTCATTTTCGGCGCTACCAGGTCAAGTCCATCATCCTCGGGAACCGCGGACCTATCACGGACTTTCTTGAAAAACGGCATCATGTGGCCGCCGTACACGGAATGGCTCGGCCGCTGACCCCATGCCCACCACCGATTCTGCGGAGGTATCCAGAGGGGCCTGTCGTCGTAGATCCTCATTAGGAAATAGGAGCCGCGCGGCGTGGGGAATTGAGGGGACCCCAGACCCACCCTTGTGGCATACAGGAGCTTTTCCGTGTTCCGCCGATAAGCATACAGCTCGAGGGTAAACTTGGAGCGATTCACACGGATTTCGAGCCTCGAGTATACCTTTCGTGGGTCCCCTACCAGGCTCCCTGCAGACGCAAGGCTCTCACTGGAAGTCGCGGTCGATGGGTCCGGGCATAAGCAGAATCGGCAACCGCCACTCGGAACCGGATCCAGCGCTGGGCCGAAACGTCCCCGCTGTGTTGCGGGCAACCGGCTCTTCGGCAAAGACGAGGGGAGTGTCATTATCCCAATGGCGAAACTCTCGCTGAGGAACCGACAGGATACGGTCAACATTTCCCAGAGGTCGCGAGTACACAGCCTCGACCTCGGAAGGATGCACGAGACTTAACAGTAATTCTCGGACGAACCTCTCTTCCGCGTTGGCGCGCGGCGCGGCGAGCGCCACCACGGCGAGTACGCACAAAAGGACGACCCACCATATCCCTCCACATCTCATCAACGACATCATAGTGTAGCCCCGTCAAAAACCCCATTATGACAGTCGGTAATGCCAATAGTGTCCGTACACCAGACTGTCATGCTACTTACCAAGATAATGAAAACCGAATGTGAGTCAAGGCAAAAGCGATCTCGGAAAAGACCCGTATGTGATCGGGGCCTTTTTCAGCCGGTATTCTTCGGGGCTACAAGAGGAGTAAGGGGCAGGACGGGCTGTGCGGCCGCCGTCTCGATGGCCGGCCGCCGCGCGATATCAGTATGATCGACAGACCGAAATGTCTGGACTCTCAGGGAGAGGACACAGCTCTATCGGAACAGCGGGTACGGATTAGCACCGTATGAATAGCCGTGACATGGAAGCTTTCCGGATGGACACGCGGTCTTGTACGCGCACGGAACGGATTGATACTGAATTCCCGGTGGTCGGCACGGAACGGCACAGGGATTGCTCACCGGTGGAAAGATGCAGGGAGCCGGACACGATTTTGCGAGAAATCCGGCATCGCGATGACATCCGAATGAAAACATTTTGGCCGAAACGGTTCCCGCACCAAGCATTGCACAAGCGATTACGCATAGAGCCAACGTGAGAAAGACCCGTTTCATAAGAAATCCTCCGAAAGGGACCGGCCGCCAGGACGGCCTTCCGCATTGGATCGAGAGATTCAGAGATATTTTTAATCAGTATAATAGCATAGAAAGGACGAATATGTCAATCAACGCTTTCACATTATCGGCCTCCCGGACCCGCGGCGCCATTCCCCTCCCTACGGCTGCGTGCGGAGTCGGGAACCGGATGAGAC
>JARRRG010000428.1:0-3444 GCA_037380965.1 Deltaproteobacteria bacterium | reverse complement strand
ACTGTGGAAGAGGACAACCTCAAAGAAGGACAACGGAAATGGTTGCAGGCCTCACGGGAGATCGGTCCCGGCCCCATGACCAAGACCGAACGACTACGACTCGAAAAACTGTATGCTGAGATGCTCCCGAAAGAACAGCAGGAGCTCGCACGGTACATCGAAGAAAACTTCGGAAAAACCGAGGACAACAGCGAAGATCCCATCGAAAAGATGGCCGAGAGGGTGTGGATGGAACCAAGCAGAAAATTGCGGGAGCGTCTCGGTAAGACTCAGGTGGTCAAGCATCCTCGATTGAAAGACAAATCGTGAACCTTTCAGAATGCGGGCTTCGTTAAGGAGACGGCAATGCTCGATATCGCGTTTATTCGCAATAACCCGGAGGTGGTAAAGGAAGGCATCCGTATCAAACGGATGAATGTAGACATAGATGAACTGCTCGCTCTTGACGCGGATGTGCGAAAACTGCGCTCAGAGGTGGAACAGACCCGCGCAGATCGTAATCGGCTTTCAAAGCAGATCCCTGCATTGAAGGAGCACGAAAAAGAGCAGGCCGTCGAGCAGGTGAAGAAGCTCAAGCAGGCTTTGAGTGAGAAAGAGCCGGAACTGAGACGCGCGGAGGAGCGCTTCGAGCAGCTCATGCTCTTCGTTCCCAATCCTCCGTCGCCGGAAGTGCCCGAAGGCGAGTCAGACGACGACAATGTTGAGGTGCGCAAGTTTGGATCGCCCCCACAGTTCGAATTCAAAGCCCGGGATCATCTCGAACTGGCTGAAGCGCTCGACATTCTTGACATTCCAAGGGCCGTGAAATTTGCCGGGACCAGGATGTATTGCCTCAAGAATGAGGGCGCAATGCTCGAATTCGCGTTGTTCAAGTTTGCACTCGACCACCTCGTATCAAAAGGTTTCCATCCGATGATCGTTCCTCAGTTGGTCCGGCGTGAAGCCATGGTGGGGACCGGCTTCTTCCCCCTGGGTGAAGAGGATACGTTCTTCGTCGAAAAGGATGATCTCTACCTGATCGGAACCTCCGAAGTTTCACTCGTTTCCTACCACATGGATGAAATCCTCAGTGAAAAGGAGCTTCCGAAGCACTATTGCGGATACTCCACCTGCTTTCGCAGGGAAGCCGGAACGTACGGCAAGGACACGAGAGGATTCTACCGTTTACACCAGTTCAACAAGGTCGAGCAGGTGTCGATCTGCGTCAACGATCCTGAGGTCTCGAGGCAGGAACATGATATCCTCCTGGGCAATTCCGAGGAGATCATGCAGGCGCTGGGCCTCCCATACCGCGTGGCCCTGGCCTGCGGCGAGGAAATTGGGCAGGGCCAGGTCCTGAAACACGAAATCGAGACCTGGATGCCCAGTCGGGGAAAGTATTCGGAGACACACTCCTGCTCCACGCTCCACGAGTTTCAGGCGAGAAGGCTCAAGATTCGATGGCGGGGCAAGAACGGAAAGACCCAATACTGTCACACACTCAACAATACCGCGGTGGCTTCGCCTCGCATTCTCATTCCGCTGCTGGAGAATTTCCAGAATGAGGATGGAAGCGTTACCATCCCTGAAGTGCTACGACCGTTGATGAACGGCCTGGAACGAATCGAACCGAAGAAAAAGAGTTAGCGCGATGAGAGATCACACGCGTTTCCCACGGGCATGATCACCCTCAAGAAACATGGTGACCGCCGCATACGCAAGGGACATCTCTGGGTCTTTTCCAACGAGATTGCGGAGCCACCGGTGGCTTCCCTGAAAGCGGGCGGAATTTACGAGCTCCGAGACTCGACCGGGGAGTTCCTCGGCACCGTTTACGCCAACCCCGCGAGTCTCATCTCGGCCCGAATTCTCTCCCGCAAGAAGATCAAGATCGACCGCGAGTTCTTGGCCGAACGAATTCAGGCTGCTCTTGACCGGCGGAATTGTTTCATTCGTGATCGCGATGCGTACAGACTCGTATTCGGTGAAAGCGACTCGCTCCCCGGTCTCATCATTGACCGGTACAAGGATTACCTGGTCGTGCAGACGCTCACCGCGGGCATGGATCTCCTGTGCGATCAGATTGTGGAGGTCCTCAGGGGATTGCTCGAGCCCGCGGGCATCTACGTGCGCAATGACGTGGGCGTGAGATCCCTTGAAGGTCTGCCTCAAGTCAAGTCGCTGGCGTACGGCGAGGTGCCCGAGGCCGTTGAGATCCACTCGGGCGGCTTGAGATTTCTTGTGGATACGGCCAACGGTCAGAAGACGGGATTTTACCTCGACCAGGAGTGGAACCGGTCCCTGATGAAGCACTACGTTGTTCCCGGCGCCAGAGTATTGGATCTCTTCTGCTACACCGGGGCCTGGGCATTGCACGCTCTCGCGGCCGGAGCCCGGGAAGCCGTCGGCCTCGATTCGTCTCGGGGAGCGCTGAAACTCGCTACGGAAAACGCGGTGCTCAACGGCATGGATGACCGGTTTCAGACCGTGCGGGACAATGCCGTTGATTTCTTGAAAAAAGCCAAAGAACAGTGGGATGTGATCATCCTGGATCCGCCGGCCTTTGTAAAGAGTCGCGCCCGGATCAAAGAAGGGCGCGCGGGCTATATCGATGTGAACCGTCGAGCGCTCGGGCGAATCGCATCCGGTGGCTTTCTGGTGAGCTGTTCCTGTTCTCATAACATCGACGCACCCACCTTCGAGGGAATCCTTCTCGCGGCTTCTCGACAGAGTAACCGGGAATTGAGGATTCTCGACTACCGGAGCCAGGGTCCGGATCATCCCATGCTCCTGACAATGCCGGAAACACGCTATCTCAAGGTGTTCGTGGCTCAGGTTGTCTGACACGCTGTCTTGCTCGAGGAATCAAAATTCGTTCCCATGCATCCAATTGATCAGAGGAGGTAAACAGGGGGGTGAATCGTATGAAAAATCTCCTCATCGAGTAGATACGAAGAGAGGAGGCAGGGCAATGAGAAAACGTTATATACTCAGCGCGGCGACTGCAGCCGCAGCGATTATGGTACTAGCCCTCGTCTCGGTTACACCTGCTGAAGCGCCTGTTCTCTGTCAAACTGACGGTACGGGATTCGATCGCGGCCAATGCCTGAATGACTGCCGGTCCACCTACCTGGGTGATGACTCCATGCCCTACGCCTTCGAAGAGCATGGCCGACGGGGTTGGGGCGGTCACTGGGGAGGTTGGCGCGCACCGACGTACGCGTATTACAGTTGCGTCCAACGATGCGAAAAGCGGTACTGGGACGACTTTGATAACGAGTTTGGCGACTAGTAAGGAGCCCAAGCATTGAGAGGCCGGACAACCTTCATTGAAGAAGGGCCGTACAGCATCTCAACGGTAAACGACGCGGGGCGGAATGTCGAGCCACACGGACCCGACACAGGTCGGGTCCGTCCGATACTACTTCAGATAACACTTTATGCCGAATGGTGAGTACCGGAGTT
>JARRRG010000427.1:0-3448 GCA_037380965.1 Deltaproteobacteria bacterium | reverse complement strand
GTCTTGCTCATCTTGCGTTTCTTTCCCCCCCTCGCTCACCGTCTCAGGCGAAGAAGGCGGCGGCGGTGTCCCCGCGGTATCCGTGGGTTTTGCCGGCTCGCGGGCAGGCACGGGCGGTTGTGATGATGCTTCGGGGGTTCGGATAGGTTCAATCGGACGCTCAGCACCGGTGACGCCGATCTTCCTGAGGAACCAACCTACCGCGTCTCCCAGCGGTTCATGGGGACTGATCTTTTCCGTGACCCATACCAGCACGAAGATGATGCCCGCGATGATGCCAGCGACAATGAGGAACGCGATCAGAGCAATCAGCCCTGCGATCAGAAGGACGAAATAAATCGGGAACAGGAAGCCGTAAACGAAGCTTCGGCCAAGCTTTGCGGCAGTGCTCCGCTCCTCTTCCCTCCCCAGGATGTCGTCGAATACCCTGACATAGTAGTTTTTGTTGTAATAGGTGAGCGCTGCACTTAGTACCCCGAGAATAATCATTGCAATGAGCTTCAGGATCATTGTGGTCCTCCATTTCGATACGGAATCGCGTGAATGGGCTTCAGCATCAGGCTACCAAAATCAAAATTCTTTCAGACGCCGGGCGCTCGTGAGGGATCATTTTGGCGTTACCAGGCAGCGCGCATCACGCCGGCTCAGTGTTTCCTCCCCTTTTTTCGAGCCTGTTTTGCTTGCTTTCGCTTCTTTCTTTTCTTTTCAAGTGATTTCGTGGATGGTCCCGAACCGCCCTTGATTTCAGGCAGCCCGAACGGTGCGTCAGCTCCGGGAGCAGACAATTCAGGTCCCAGCGGACCTGCGAGACCTCCGCCGAGCATTTTCTTGAAGCCCTTCATCTTCTTCCAGCGACCGCGGATCTTGCCGCCTCCCATGGCAACCATCAGATCTCGCATGTCTTTGAACTTGCCAAGGAGTTCTCTGACGTCCGATTCCTGGCGTCCAGCCCCTTTGGCTATGCGCTGAATTCGGCCGTCATTTATGACCTGAGGTTGTCGACGCTCGTCCGGTGTCATTGAGTTGATCACAGATTCAATGCGCACCAGTTCGTAATCGTCCACCTGGCCCCCTCCAGGAAGCGCGCCCTGAAAGAACGGAAGTTTCTCCATGACGTCCTGGAGCGGTCCCATCTTCTTGATGGTCCGGATTTGCTTCAGGAAATCGTTGAGGTCGAATTGGCCTTGAAGCATGCGCATCGCATCTTCTTCGGCTGCCTTTTCGTCAACGACTTCTTCAAAGTCCTTGACCAGGCCCACGACGTCGCCGAAACCGAGGATACGGGAAGCCAGTCCGTCGGGGCGAAATTCCTCAAGGCGATCGAGGCCCTCTCCCATTCCCAGGAATTTTACGGGGACCCCGGTGGCCTTTTTGATCGAGAGAGCGGCTCCACCACGCGCGTCGCCGTCCAGCTTGGTCAGAATGAAGCCGGTCAGCCGGATCTTGTCGTTGAAGGCCCGTGCAATATTGACCGACTCCTGACCGATCATGGCGTCGCAGACGAGCAGGACGTTGTCGGGAGAAGTGTGCTCCTGGATGAGCTGAAGCTCTTCCATCAGCGGTTCGTCTATGGTGAGGCGGCCTGCCGTGTCGAAGATCGCGACGTCGCAGCCTTGTCGGGAGGCATCCTGCAACGCGGCCTCGCAGATTTGCGGCGGACTGGCACCGCCGTCACGGAAGACCGGAACGTCGAGAGTCTGCCCAAGCTTCTCCAACTGGTCAACCGCGGCGGGCCGATAGACGTCGGCAGCTACGAGCATCGGTTTTCGATCGGACTTGAGCAGGAATTTGGCCAGCTTGGCGGCAGTAGTAGTTTTCCCGGATCCTTGCAGCCCAACCATCATGATCGAGCTAACCGGCCTCGTCTGAAAATTCAGAGATGAATCGACCGGGCCCATGAGCTGAACAAGCTCGTCGTGACAAAGTTTGATGAAATGGTCGCCCGGGCTGACGGAGAGCTTCCGCTCCCGGTGCCGGACACGCGTGTGGACGATTTCACCGAGGGCTTTCTCTTTCACCTGATCGAGGAATACCCGAGTCACCTGGAACTCTACATCGGCCTCGAGCAGGGAGACGCGGATCAGTCGCAGCGCTTCGGCAAGATTGTCCTCCGTAAGGGTTCGCATTCCCTGGAGGTATTGCTGGGCATCACGGAATCCTTTGGTCAAAACCTCGAGCAACGAGAGCGCCTCCTGCTGATATCAGTGGCCTTAAAAATCATTCAAATAGCACAAGAAGAGTTAAAATGTAAACATGTTCTTCCCTTGCCCGCCCTCCGGTTTTTTGCTATAACCAGTCCGCCGTTAAACATCTGGACTTCCCATTTCGAGGAATCGATGATCGATCAATTTGGCAGCTTTCATATCAGAACTCGAATTGTCTTCGGACGCGGCTCCATTGCGGCTCTCGGAGAGCTGGCCCGGGAATTGGGAGCAACGAAATTCCTCGTCGTGGCCGACCCTGCTCTCGATGGCCTCGGACTGCTCGATCCAGCGGTCAAGAGCCTCGCAGAGGCCGGTCTCGGGGGCGAAACGTATAAAGAGGTCGAGCCCGAACCCTACCTGGACAATGCCGAGGGAGCGGCAGCCATCGGACGCGAGCTCAAGGCAGATCTGGTCGTCGGTATGGGAGGCGGTTCGGCAATGGATACGGCCAAAGCCGCTGCCGCTCTGATTACCAATGACGGAGCAGCCGAAGACTACATCGGATTGAACCTCCTACCGCGTGAGTCGGCACCGACAATCATGATCCCAACCACCTCGGGCACCGGCTCTGAGGTAACCTTCACCGCGGTGTTCACCAATAGGGAGACCAAGGCGAAGGGTGGTATCAACAGTGCCTATCTTTTCCCCCGGCTGGCTCTGCTCGACCCGGAGCTCACGCTATCCCTGCCGGCCGATATCACCGCTCCGACCGGGATGGATGCCCTTACCCATGCGATTGAATCGGTGACCAGCCGATCAAAGACCGTGTTTACCGAAGCACTGGCGCTGTCCGCGATCCGGTTGATCAGTGAAAACCTGCGAGGAGCCGTCTGTCAGGGTAATGACCTCGAAGCGAGGGAGGCGATGCTCCTGGGCAGCCTGCTTGGCGGCATGGCGCTTGCGGACGCGGGGGTTGGCGCCGCGCATGCCTTGGCCTATCCACTGGGAGGGCACTACCGGATACCTCATGGACTGGCAAACGCAATTCTGATACCCCATGTGATGGAGTTCAACCTTCCGGCAGCGGAAAAACAATTCGCCCTGATCGCTCGCACTATGGGCGAATCAGCGGGGGGTCTGTCGCTTCGGGCGGAAGGCGCTCGCGCGGTGGAAGCCGTTCGCGTCTTATGCAGGGACATTGGTATTCCTGCCTCGTTGGCCGATCTCGGCATCCCGCGCTCAGACATCCCCATGCTGGCCGAGGGAGCACTGAAGGTTACGCGTCCGGTAGAAAACAACCCGCG
>JARRRG010000426.1:0-3452 GCA_037380965.1 Deltaproteobacteria bacterium | reverse complement strand
CGGCAAGGCACAAAGCGGATGCCCGCGGATATGTCGCGTATCATCCCCTGAATGAGCATGATGGTTCGCTCGATATCTTCTTCTGTGTTGCCCAGCCCCAAAGAGAATCTCAGCGCGCAATGCGCGTCCTCTTCAGACATGCCCATAGCCAGCAGAGCATGGGAGGGATCCGGTGATCCCGCGCGGCATGCGGACCCTGATGACAGCGCGACCCCTTTTTGATCCAGGGCCAGGACTACCGACTCGCCCCTCATCCCCGGTAAGGTGATATTCAGTGTGTTTGGGAGTCGATTCTCCCGCGGGCCGTTCAATTTCGCTTCCGGAACGACATCCCGAATGCCCTCCTCCAACCGGTCCCGCAGTCTGCGTACCTCCGCCATCCTCGAGAGATGTCGCGCGGCCAGTTCAGCCGCCTTGCCCAGACCCGCGATCCCCGGGACATTCTCCGTGCCCGCGCGCATTCCATTTTCCTGCTTTCCGCCGTGTATGAGAGGGTCGAGCACCACACCCTGCCGGAGGTACAACGCTCCTACTCCCTTGGGCCCATAGAGCTTGTGACCGGACAGGGTGAGGAGGTCCACGCCCAGCTCGAGGACATCGATGGGAATTTTGCCCACCGCCTGTACCGCGTCGGTGTGAAACATGACCTCGTGCGAACGAGCCACCTCAGCAAGCTCAACGATCGGTTGTATTGCCCCGGTTTCATTATTGGCGGTCATGAGGCTGATGAGCACCGTCTCCGGCCTGATCGCCGCGGCCAGGTCTGCCGGGTCGATGAGCCCCTGCCCGTCAACCGGCAGGTACGTCACGTCGAAACCGAAATCCTCAAGCCACCTACAGCTCGCCAGCACCGCGGGATGCTCGATGGTTGACGTGATGATGTGCGTGCCCCGGTTCCGATGAGCCAGCGCCGCGCCCTTTATGGCCAGATTGTCAGACTCGGAGCCTCCGCTCGTAAACACGATCCGTCGAGCGGTACAGTTGAGCAACTGAGCAAGGTGCCGACGCGCGGCCTCGACGACAAACCGAGCTTCATTCCCGGGCTCGTGTATGCTTGACGCGTTCCCGTGAACTTCGTCCATATGCCGGCGCACAGCCTCGACGACCTCCGGGTCAACCGGCGCGGTCGCGTTGTGATCGAGATAGATCCGAGTGCCTACCGGAACAGGTTCTCTCTTATCCGGGACGGCGACCTGTACGGAGGCTTTGTCGGATGAGTCCTGACGGGACGCTCTCTTGCCGGCCTCGACTTTGACCACCTCGCAGAGCAGCGCTTTGTACACCGGGAAACCCGATATGGGATCGTAATGCTCTAGGTTGGTCAAATCATTGACATTGCTTTCCTGCCAGGATGAAGGACCGAGCGGGCCGCCGCCTCCCATGTCCGCATCGATCACTCCCCGCGTTATGTTATCCGTGACCGTGGCCCGGAATGATACCCGCCCGCGAAGCGTTACCACATCCACGAGGTCCCCTGACTGGATGCCCCGGGATTCCGCATCGAGGGTATTCATCAGCACCGTTGGCTCCGGACGGTCTTTCACCAGTCCGGCAATGCCATGAAACTGGGAACGAAAGTCCGTTGTTACCCGTGAGCCGGAATTGAAGACCAGGGGAAACGTTTTGGCCAGTTCCGGTTGGGCCAGCGGCCCTTCCCTTGGTTCGGTGTACACGGGAAGGGCATCGTAACCATGCTCCTCGAGAATGGTTGACGCGATCTCGAACTTGCCTGTCGGTGTCTCGAATCCCGGCTTCCCGTCGGCTCGAAGAAGACCCTTCTCCCACTTCTTGTATTGCATGATTACTGGTGGCATACGCACCGTTCCCCCTGCGGCTCTCACATCTTCGAGCGTAAAGCCTGACCCCTTGAGCGCGTGCCGGAGCAATTCCTCCTCATTCTGCGGATACCTGTCGCCGTAGCCCAGGCGGGCCGCCAGTTCAGTGAGGATAGAGAAACCGGGCCTCGCTTCGCCCAGCGGCTCGATCACCCGTTCACGCAGGCGAAAGACCGGTCCGTACGTCATGTACGACTCAATTTCATAATAGGTGGTCGCGGGAAGCACGATATCCGCGTACGCCGCGTCAGCGGTGAGGAACCGGTCGACACAGACGAGAAAATCCAGAGCGTTCAATGTCTCTCGCCACACTGCCGGCTGAGGCCATGCCGTGATGATCGAACCTCCAACAACGATCAACGATTTTATTGGATAAGGCTGGTGGCGCAACACCGCGTCCGGCAGGGCTATGGCGTGGGATTCTCCACGATATGAGCTGTACACCGGGAATCGGTCGCGGCCCAGGGCCTTTCGTACATCCGGATTGGGGATATGCCCCTCTCGATTCATGGGAAATTGGTTTTCCCGCATGGTAAAGCAGCGGCCGCCAGGGACATCCAATTGTCCGGCCAGTCCCCAGAGAACCAGGGTCGCACGAATCGCCTGAACGCCACTGTCACTGTATTCAAGACCGCTGTACATCACCGGAGAAGCCCCGCGGGCCGAAGCTATGCGACGGGCAAGGTTCTCGACGGTCGCCGCGGGAACGCCCGTAATGCGCTCCACGACCTCCGGTCTGAAATGCTGCACATACCGGGCAAACTCATCGAAGCCGTGCGTCCAATCTCTCACAAATGCTTCATCATACAATTCCTCTTCGATGAGCACGTTGCACATGCCAAGAGCCAGGGCCCCATCAGTGCCGGGCCGAACGGAGATCCACTCCGCGTCGGTATAGGCAGCGGTTCCGGTACGTCGCGGGTCGATCACCACCACCTTGGCTCCTCGATCGCGTGCCTTCATGATTCGGGAGAAGTCGAGGGGCGGGCAGTCCGTCGCGGGATTCGCTCCCCATACGACGATCAGCTCGGCATTCTCCAGATCGGAGAACATATTGACCAGCATTCCACCCATGGTCACGTGAGGAGCAATCATCGCAAAGGAGACGTAACAGAGCGCGCCGACACCCAGCGTGTTGGGAGAGCCGAATGGAAAAAGCAGGCTCGAAGCCGAGGACACAGCCACGCCTTCAGGCTGAAAAACATCGCATTTGGCAAGCTCGAAACTGCCTCTCCCGGTGTATATGGCAGCCGCCTCCGGGCCGTATTCGGCCTTGATCGCCTCCAATCGCTCGACTATGGTGCCGTATGCCTCGTCCCACGTTATCCGTTCGAATTCGTATGAACCCCTGGGACCGACCCTCCGCATCGGATGGAGGAGCCGATCGGGCGAGTAGATAATCTCAGGAGAGTGAGCGCCGAGTCGGCAAATCATGCCGAGTTCGGATTCGGAATCCGCGGTCACTTCAGAAACCTTGCCTGACGAATCATACGTGACCTGAACCCAACACCCGGCCGGGCAGATGCCACAAATCGCGCGGCGCGGCTTGGCATCCGGGCTTCTTCTGCCTGGAATACTCATGGGAACCTCACTGAGAAGGGGAGAGAGACCGGTTGG
>JARRRG010000425.1:0-3453 GCA_037380965.1 Deltaproteobacteria bacterium | reverse complement strand
CTCCACCCCCTGGCAAGACTCCCAGGGCTACTTCCGTCAATCCAAACTGTGCGCCACTGCCGGCGATTCTGATGTCGCATGCCAGGGCTGCCTCTGTGCCGCCTCCCAGGGCTAGGCCGTCAACGGCGCAGATGACGGGACGCTCAAACTCGGCTATGGTGTTCATGACGCCGTGATAGAATTTGATGAGATTTTCGCCGTCCTCCCTGGTCTTGAGATTGAGAAACAAGTTGATGTCCGCGCCGGCCATGAATACACTCCTCGTTGAGACCGCGGAGAGGATAACCACTTCGACCCGCTTCTTTTCGAATCCCGGGTCCGCGACTTCGAGCGCACCCAGGAGTTGGAAGACATCCTTCAACTCGTTGCTCATCTCCACGGTCAGAGAATTCACGGGTGGGTTGTCTATGGTCACGACTGCCAATCCGTTGTCAAACTCGTAATGCACAAGCTTTCCCATGGTATGCCCCTTTGACCTTTCTGCTCTCTGCGTGCACGTGATATCGAATGACCTGCCCGGCAGGCACGAATTCCCCGCCTCCGTGGACGATGTTCTCTCCCGAGCCAGACCGCCTCTAGGCGTCGAAAACGATGACCGCGGTGTCGTCAGGGGAATTCGATGAGTCGGCCGTAGTCCTCCATCAAGAGGTCCGGCACGTGGTCGAGAACCGTTCGGTTTCTCACCCCGTACAGGTGGCTCACTCGACGATCCGCGGTCTCCCGGTGCAAGAACGTCCACAATCGAACCGGCGCGGCCGAGCTTCCCTCGTCGACATTCTCTGAATCGGCTGTGTCGTTACTCTCGGAAGGGAACCAACGTGGTCAGTGTATCGCAAAACGTTCAACCCGCACAACCTGTCAGCTCAATGGCCGACGCGAGTGTCGGCCCTGAAGGTCATGGGAATGGCACGGGGATCCAAGGCAAGATGACGCGGCACGAATATCTGACCGTGCCACGAGCAGCCGCGCGTTGATATGCTCCGGGACAAGCTTACGCTTGACAGTTCCGCGCGCCGTGCAGAGCCGCGCCGAGCGCTCCCATCAGGTCCGGGTCGTCCGGCACGAGTAACTGGAATTGGCCGACCTCCTCGATCAACCGGACTGCACAGGGGTTGCGGGCCACTCCGCCTGAAAATACCAATGGCTGATTGACGGATGTCCGTTTCAGCATCGAGATTGAGCGCTTGACCACCGACAGGTGGAGTGCCCGAGCGATGTCCTGGGGTTTGTGTCCGCGTGCCATGAGAGAGGTGGCTTCTGTTTCAGCAAATACCGTGCACATGCTATTGATCGTTAAGCCCGGCCTGCCGCTCAGTGCGAATTTCCCAAATTCTTCTATGGGCACCTGAAAGCTCGCGGCCATGAATTCGAGAAACTTGCCGGTCCCCGCGGCGCACCGATCGTTCATTTCGAATTTTTGCACGTAACCTTCGTGGTCGAGCGCGATTGCCTTCGTATCCTGGCCTCCGATGTCCAGTACGGATCTGGCGTCCGGGAAGAGATGACGGGCTCCTATCGCGTGAGCCTGAATCTCGGTGATCGCCACCCCCTCAAACAGTTGCTGCACGAGCTTTCTGCCGTATCCGGTCGCGACCAGGTGATCCCAGTCAAGACCGTCGAGCAATTGACGGGCTTGTGACACCGGATCATAGGTGGTTTCCGTTTTTGCGGACGCGAGAATGCGCTCGCGGTCCGAGTCAAGGACCACGAGCTTGATCGTGCGAGACCCCGCGTCCAATCCAACGACAAGCATCGTATTTCTCTCGGTATGGGGAAATCAGCAGCGCCGGGAGATTGAGCTCCCGCGGCTGCCGATCGGTTAATGATTGACAGGAGACCGGGAGCCTCAGGCTGCCCCGCGTCTCTCAATCCGTTCGATGAACGCTTCCACGCGAGTCTTGAGCTGTTCCACATCCTCCATGCTATAGTCCGTGTCTATTCTCATGGTCGGCATTTTGGCGGCTTCCAGGGCCTGCTCGACGTTCAGCGCTTCGATCTGGTAGGGCTGACAGAATTGCAAGCCGTACTGAATCACACCATCCGCTCCGTACGCGGAGAACATCTCTCTCACGTCACCCTGGCGATCCTCGTTCGGGGTGAAGATCGCACAATTGACCCGAAAGTGCCGGTCAACGATCGCTTCCATCAAATCTTCCACGGTGGCTCCGGTATCATCGGTGAGATTACGGGTGCCTCGCTCGCCCACGCACGATTCCTCGCCTACGATCACCGCGCCTGATGTCTCAATGATCCACGGCAATTTCCAGTTGGGAACAGCCATGGGACACCCGGAAAGAAGAATGCGCGGCGTGTCCTTGGGAAACACGCCGGTTCCCGCACTGATTCGCTCTTCGAGCTCATCGCAGATCTTGTTGACCGAATCGGTGTACCGCACGGGATCGTCATAGAAAAAGACCTGATTGATCAGGAGCGCGTCAAGACCCGAGATGGGGGCGGGATCGGCCTTTCTCAGTGCGCTCAGCCGATGAACCGCCTTGCGCTTGTTGTTCACGATTTCGATCCCCTTTTTCAGCCGCTCAACGTCAATCGTGACGCCCGTCAATTCCTCGACCGCTTCCTTGAAACGCTGGTACTCCGCTCTGAGCATGGCCCGTCCTTCGGCCGATTTCGTCTGAGGCAGATCCATGACGTACAGGTTGGGCACAAGGGTTTCGAGCACCTCGTACGATTTTTTCT
The DNA here is from genome assembly GCA_037380965.1 of Deltaproteobacteria bacterium. Classification (GTDB taxonomy): domain Bacteria; phylum Desulfobacterota; class Desulfomonilia; order Desulfomonilales; family Desulfomonilaceae; genus JARRRG01. The sequence goes on along the minus strand of JARRRG010000425.1, from coordinate 756 downwards.
TTCCGTCACAGGTATTCTCACCCACGATCATGTCCGCGGATTCAATGTACGGACAGACCTTGCCGAGCTTGAAGCCGAAAGCCGACTTGATGAGCGAGCAGGTATTGCGGGGCAGGACCTTTTCCGCTTCCTCGGTCGCGAAATCCGCGCCCGTACAGAGGCCCACAAGGGTAGCATCAGCCGCCCTCACAATCTCCTCGGGAACGAACACGCAGAATGAGCCGATGACCTTGTGCCCCTCCTTCTTCCCGTCGACAAGCTCTTTCACCCGGAGTCCGTGGACCTCGGACATCACGAAATTGAAATACTCCATCCCCGCGGGACGATCCGTCTGAGTGAGAAAGATGTCCTGATAGCCCGTCCCCAGGACATTCAGCAACGCGTCATGGGCAGCCAGGTCGAGTCCCAGCTCCTGCCACATCTGTTCGTACTGAGCGCTCATGTGCACCCCTCCTTTTTATTAGATAAGCCAGTAGCGCGACTGGACGCATGATTGGCTCTGTCTATACAAGCTATCGGCATAGTCTATCGTATCGCGATCGGATGTCAAGGGGGGGTGTACACCCAGGCCGCGACTTTGAATTCTTCGTGGGTTTAGACAAATGCACCGGGCTCGACGGCAACGCCGTGACTGTCCGGGGCAGGCTGGAGCGTGAGTGGTCACTTGCAAACTAGGATGAGGAGATTACCGGAGACCGCGGAAGGATTCCCGCTTGAGGAGCCGAGCCATGAAGGAACGAGCTTTTCGACTGCGCG
>JARRRG010000424.1:0-3457 GCA_037380965.1 Deltaproteobacteria bacterium | reverse complement strand
GGCAGGTAGAGCATCAATGCAAAGAAGGGCTTTCGATGAGGCAACAGCACGGTTCTTATCTCGACGACTATCCCGAGAATGCCCTCGCTTCCGATAAAAAGATCCACGAGATCCATCGGGTCTCTTGAGAAGAGACCTGCCGCATTTTTGCAGAAGGACCATTCAGGAGTTTTCAAGCGAGGCAGCGGAATGACCAGCTCCTCCGTGCCGACCCGTGAGGTGACGGTGGGGATGGTCAGGCTGCTCGACGACATGAAACGATTCTTTCACGATGGAGATCGTGGAGCGGCTCCGAGAATCGAAGCGGGCTTCGAAAAGCTCACCGGAGAAACTCCCCCTTCCTGGGAAAACCGTTTCAACGCGGTGGTTCCGTCGTGCATGGAGTGGCTTGGCGCGTCAGTAGCCCGATTCTTGACCGATGAACGGCGCCGGCGATTGACGGACGCCTATGGATGCCTCTACGTGGAACAGGAGTATTCCCCGGGAGGAGATCCTCTCGAGATTGCGGGTCAATGGGCAGACCTCGTAGACGCGTTGAACCGTTCACTCGAGGGGCAATGTGGTGAGATCCGCACCGAAGTCGCGTTGGACGAAAAGCAGATCCGAGCCATGAGAAAGGATCGGGAGAATGTGCCGGAAAAGCTGAACGAGGCCATTAGACCCGGCATGGTGAAGGTCGGTACGGACTTTGCCGCTCCGATTCACCATCTAGGTCGGGTGATGAAGCTGCACGAGGACTTGCTCCGTGGAAAAGAGCACTACCTCTTCGGCCACATCGGCAATGGTCACGTGCATGTGAACATGCTCCCGCGCGACCGGCAGGAGCTCAAAGAATGCCGCGCCCTCTCCGTGGCTCTGGCTCGGGAAATCTGTTCCTTGGGCGGGACCGTATCGGCAGAGCACGGTATCGGCAAGCTGAAGCACGAGTTGCTCGAGATCATGGTCGGCACCCAGGGGATTGAAGATATCCGGAAGGTCAAGCGCAGCCTCGACCCCCGGAATATACTGAACCGGCACGACATGGTGCCGGACGAATCAGTGCTACCAGCGACCTCACGCTCGTCTTGACCCTCATTTATCGGTTGCGAACCGGAAACCGTTCTTAAATTGGCGTGTGTTTCTGCGATTCTTGTGCGAGGATGAAACGTGTCTGCTTCGATTGTGCGGCGTTGGACTCCGGACGGAGAAAGGAGCCGGATTCGTGAGATGGGGCATCCTGTTCAATTTGGCCACAATCTTCGTTGTCAGTGGAGTTCTGCTCTTTGTCGTTTTCAGCGCATCGTTGCAGAGAGCGGTCCTCGATGACAAGATCAGACAAGCAGCTCTCGTGGCGGATCTGGTCGAGAGCGAGATCAGGAATTCCAGTTCTTCGGAAAACCTGTGGCAATGGGTCAGGCGACTGTGTAGGGCCCGTTCGGGGCTCCGGCTCGTGTTGTACGATCCCGAAGGCACCGTTCTTGGAGGCTGCGGCATTGAGGATGAAGGGAGCAAGCCCGATCCCAAAGCGTTCGGCCGGAAGATACGGGTGATCTCTGGCCGATTGCCGACAAGCCTGTTCAAGGAAACGCATGTCGTGGTGCTCCTGACTGCGGACTTTCCCCATGGAATACGGTCCGTCGCCGCTCAACTCAACATCCCGCCCCCGATCTTTTCACCTGCCTGCAGATTCTTCGCAGCCTACCTCATTCTCACCCAGTTGGCCCTCTTCTTCATCGGATATCTGCTCTTCCACCGAACGGTTATCGGGCCGATCCGTGATGTGGCCCGTCTGGCCGGCGATGCCGCGGGCGTCACCGAGTACGGGGCGCTTCCCGATTCTCCGCGTTTCACGGGAGACATTCAGAGGATCTCCGCGAGCCTCAGGGGGATGGTGTCAAGAATCGTTCAGGATCGACGGAAGATGGAAGAGCTTGTGACCCAGTTGCGAGAGATCAACCGGGACCTGGAAACCGCTCAGCAGGGGCTCGTCAGGTCAGAGAAGATGGCGAGCGTGGGACGGCTGGCAGCCGGGCTGGCCCACGAGCTTGGAAATCCTCTCCAGATCGTCATGGGGTACGTGGAGCTCATGGAACGGCGGTCTGAATCGGAAGCTCAGAGTGAGATTATTTCACGAATGGATCGGGAGCTGAAACGTATTCACGATATCCTTCAAAAGCTCCTCGAGTTTGCGCGGCCCGCTCGCGAGCACGTCGATACCTGTGACATCAACACGCTGGTCACGGAATGCGAATTCTTACTGAAAGGTCGAAAGGGATTTCGCGCGATCGAGTTCGAAGAGGATCTCGACCCCTCGCTGGCCGCTGTTTCGACCGAGCCCGAGAAACTCCGGCAGGTTCTGGTAAACCTCATGTTCAATGCCGCGGACGCATTACCTGAATCCGGGGGAAAGATCACGTTGCGAACGCGAAAGCACGAGAACGGTTTTGAGATCACCGTGGAAGACTCCGGTTCGGGGATTGCCCAAGAAGACCTGGAAAAGGTCTTCGATCCATTCTTTACCACCAAGGAGACCGGGAAAGGAACAGGGCTGGGACTGACCGTTTGCCTGGGGCTCGTGGAATCGCTCGACGGTTCCATCGACATAGATTCGAGCCCGGGCGAGGGAACGCGCATACGGGTTCGAATTCCCGGCTAGCGCTCCTCTGGATCATGCAATCCATTGGCGGAACGAGAAACCCGCGAACGTGACTAATCAGGGAGAGAAGAGGAGCGTGCACGATCTGAAAGAGCATGGAACCGAGAGATGAATCGAAAAGCACATACGGAAAAACTCGAAGCATCGTACGAGGAAATTATCGCGATATTGGACAGAAACGGCCTTCTCACCGAGCGTCTTCCCTTCACTCCCGGACTTCTCGAAGAAGCCGCGTTCTTCTGTTACAAGATGCGTTTGATCACTCAGGGAGACGTGAAACGATACCTCGATCTGGACCGCGCGGGATTGAAGAAAATCATCAATGAATGGAATTCCGGGGATGAGGGGAACTGCACCTGTCGCCTGGCACGCAACCCCTTTGCAGAGGATAACCTCTAGCCTCACCTCTCTGAGAGGCCCGCTCCCCCTCGACCTACGCGGGAATCGATGTACGCAATGACGGGCTCCTGTCTCCCAAGAGCCCGGCCGCGCGTTCTATCCTCCGCCGGGAACTATAAGCACGCGCCCGCGTCAGCAAGATCTCATGTCCTCAGTATTACGCTTTGCGGATGAGAACCCGGGCGATGACCATGCCGTCTCGTTCGTCAACGCGGGCTTCGAGTTCACCGGGCATCGCGTCTTCGAGGTGCCTGGCCGCATCGTTATGGAACTCGAGGCTTGCACGGCCCCGTGAATCGACCCTTCCCGCGTCAATCTCCTTCAGGTCGAATCGCTAGCCTGTGCCCATCGCCTTGAGCGCGGCCTCCTTGAGACACCACATGCGTGTAAGCTCCAGCCAGCGCCGGTCACCCTCGCCTTCAG
>JARRRG010000423.1:0-5746 GCA_037380965.1 Deltaproteobacteria bacterium | reverse complement strand
CGAATTCTCATACTGGTAAGTGCAAGACCCGCTCTGCTCCTGCCAACGGTCCGCTCACGGTGCCGGAGATTACGCTTCGAACCGATAACGGTCGAGCCCATGGCAGATCTTCTGGAACGGCAACGTGGCCTCTCGCCCGAACAAGCCCGGGTTCTGGCGGCCATGTCAGGCGGGAGCATGGGGAAAGCACTGAGCATGGAAGCGGCCAAGTTCATGGAACTGAGGGAAAAGATCGTCGGGACCCTTGCACACCCGGGACTAGCCGGGGTAAGGGAGATCCTCGAGTTGTCCGTTGATGTTTCATCAGACCGTAACAGGGCCTTGGAGGCAATCGAAATAGCTTCGACCTGGATTCGGGATGTGTTGATCGAGAAGGCGGGGTGCGACCACTCGATGATCGTGCACGGAGATTTCCTTGACAGAATCTCCGAGACGGCTCAACATCATACGAGCAAGAAATTGCTTGCGGTCTACCATGAGCTCGCGAGGGCTTCAGAGATGGTCGAAGCCGCGACTAATATTAATCGGAACTTGATCACGGACGTGACGCTGCTCAAAATATCCCGTATGCTGGGAGAACATCCCGACGCGTCACACCGCGCACTCGGGTGAAAGATGTGACCAATGGCGAGCAACGGATCCAATAAGGATATACCCTATCTGCCACGGTCCTACGGATCGTACGACCGAACAAAGAGACCGACGGAAACGGCAGAGGATTGCCCGGATAGTGAAAAGGAACCTCTGAGCGAGGATCCCCACCATTCGGAGAGGCGGGACCAGAGTTCGAGCTCCACGACCGACGACGAGTCAGCAGGAATTGTCGAAGCGCAGCAGGCTCAGGAATCGAAGACCGGTACGGCCCCCAAGGAGTTTCACCCTACTGAAGAGTCCGGCCCGCCGTCGGACCCACTGAAAGATGAGGGGTCTTTTGAGCCGGCGATTGACGCAACTCAGATGGAACCTGAGGTCGACGAGGGCCCTCTTCGAGTCCGGGTGAGTGTCGTGGGTGTCCGCTTCTCACATGCCGGCAAGGTCTATCACTTTGCAACCGGAGATTTGGAATTGAAGACGGGCGACAAGGTCATCGTCAAAACGGAGAAGGGCCTCGGCCTTGGAGAGGTGGCCATCGGACCGTCAGACAAGGAACTGGAGCCTTCTGAGCTCGATGGGCTGAGGAAGGTTCTCCGGAAAGCCGGGAGCATGGATTTCGAACAGAAGGCGCGTTGCTGCCAAAGAGAACGTCAAGCGCATGACTACTGTCTTGACCAGATAGAAGCTCTCGGCCTTCCGATGAAGCTGGTTGCGGTTGAGTGCTTTTTCGACGCGTCCAAATATGTCTTCTACTTCACCGCAGACGGCCGAGTTGATTTCCGGGAGCTCGTCAAGGTGCTGGTGGCCCGGTTCCCCGTACGGATAGAGATGCGACAGATCGGCGTCAGGCACGAGGCCAAAATGACTGGAGGACTTGCCTGCTGCGGTCAAGAATTTTGCTGCTCACGATTCTTGGTCGATTTCAGGCCCGTATCGGTCAAGATGGCCAAGTGTCAGAACCTTTCGTTGAATCCGAGCAAAATATCGGGTGTTTGTGGTCGCCTCATGTGCTGTTTGGGTTACGAGTATGAGATCTACCATGAATTCAAGAACGGGGTCCCCAAGGTGGGCAGAAAGATCTCGACCGTGAGGGGGGAAGGTGTCGTGCTCAAACACTGCCCGCTTTCCGAGACAATTCTCGTGAAGTTGGACGAGGAGACGACCATAGAAGTTGGGAAACATGAAATAATTGGGCAAGTCAACGTAAAGTCTAGGAAGAAGAGCGAAGGACGTGAATCCGGCGATGAGAATTAGTGCGGCGGGGCGTCGCCCACGGACCCGACACGAGGAGCCTGCCCGCGACCGCGACAGGGCCGTACCAGTGTGCCCGGAACTCCTCTCTCATCCGCAGCCAAACGAAGAAGCAGGGTCACGTCTCCTAACACCTCGGCCGTCTTAGTTGCTCCCTCGGACAGGGACGCGTTGGTTGAGTCGGCACGCGGCCCATTTCACTCCACCCATCCAGGAGGTAGAACGTTGGCTTTGAGGCGGACATGTCTGTCTAGTCTGATCCTGTTGGTCATACTCGTCCCGGCGACCGTCGGTCATTGCGGCGAGGTGCTCGACCGAGTCATGAAGCGCGGGGCGGTCCGATTGGGCGTTCCCTATAATCGCATTCCCCAGGGTTTTCTCGAGGGAGACGGGAAATGGGTGGGATTCGAGGTCGACGTGGCAAAGGAAATGGCGCCTGAATTGGTGAAAGTGAATGACAAGACCTGGGGATCTATGCTCTCCAGTGGTCGCATTGACGCGGCCATGTGCAGGATCAGGCACACCCGATCTCTTGAAACGCAGTTCGACTTCTCCGTGCCGTATTTTTTCGACGCGCCGTACATTCTCGTTCTGAAGGGACGGTTCAAGAACCCCGCGGAGCTCGCCGGTCATAAAATCGCGGCAGTTCAGGGCACTCTCCCGGAGAAAGAAGCCATGCGCCTCCTGAGGGAGGAAGGCGACAAAATGGCCGAGAAGAACGTGGTTTCGTATCCGGATCGGCCGTCCTGTTTCATGGCATTGGGACGAGAAAAGGTTTCAGGCTGGATCGATTCCGGCATGAGCCTGATCGAGTATGCGTCTCGGAAGCCCGGCCGCTTCGAGCTCATCAAAGTAACCGACCGGGTGGAACCTGTGGCCATAGCGGTTCCGCAGAACGATTCTGCGTGGCGTGACCTGGTAAATTTCACTATTCAGGACATGGCCGCGGATGGATCGCTGAAAAAGATCTATGAAAAATGGTTTGGACCGAAGACGCCGTACGCGTTCCCCATGAGGCGTGCCATTGAGATCTGGCCTCAATGAGGAACGGAGAAGACCCAAAGGGATTCTCACGCGTGCTTCGCCCGGCACCGCAACAACATCCGGATCTTCTCATCCAAACGAGCACGCGGGTATTCAAGGCCGGAGGGCAGAGGCAATGAAGCGAGTGATTCTCGGGACAGCGGGACACATTGATCACGGGAAGACTGAGCTGATCCGAGCCCTTACCGGAATTGACACAGACCGGCTCAAGGAGGAGAAGCAGCGCGGAATCAGCATTGAGCTGGGGTTCGCTTTCCTCGATCTCGACGATGGGATCCGGCTGGGAATTATCGACGTTCCAGGACACGAGAAGTTTGTGCGCCAGATGGTCGCGGGGTCGGGAGGAATTGACCTGGCCGCGTTGGTGATCGCCCTGGACGAAGGGGTGATGCCCCAGACCGCGGAACATCTTGACATTCTAACCCTACTCGGCGTGAAGTTCGGCTTGGTGGTGCTGACGAAACTGGATCTCGTTGACGAAGAGCTGGCTCTGTTGGCGGAGGAAGATGCTCGCGGAATCGTGCAAGGCACATTCCTCGAAGGTGCACCCATGATACGGGTGTCGTCAAAGACGGGGGAGGGACTGGACGATCTTCGCCGGGCATTGGCGGAGTTGGCCGGACAAGTGGAGGGACACCCCGTCCACGGGTTGCTCCGTCTTCCGGTCGATCGCGTGTTTACATTACGGGGGCATGGAACCATCGTTACCGGAACACTCATTTCCGGAACCATTTCGATGGGTGATGACGTGGTCATACTTCCGTCGGGCCGAACCTCGTCGGTGCGGTCTCTGCAATCTCACAACCAAAAGGAAGCGCAGGCGCTTCCGGGCGAACGGGTTGCCGTGAATCTCCGGGGACTTGAACACTCGGACCTGCACCGCGGAGAGGTCGTGACTCACCCGGGGGAATTTCACTCATCCCACGTCGTTGACGTCCGGCTCAGGGTGTTGGCCCGTTCACCCGTCGCGTTGAAAAATCGACAGAAGGTGCGGCTCCATCATTACACGTCCGAAGTGGAAGCCAAAGTGGTTCTCCCCAATCTCGAGGCCCTCGAGCCGGGAGAGGAAACCTTGGCCCAGTTGCGGACCCTTGCGCCCATCGTGCCGTCCGCGGGTGACCGATTTGTGATTAGAGCACTCTCCCCGCCTATTACGATCGGAGGAGGAGTGATCCTCAACCCGAGGGCCGCCAAGCTCAAAGCTCGAACGGCCCAGGGATTCGCCGAGCTGGACCAGGACGACCAAGAGAGTATTGTCGCAGCGCTCATCAAGAGTGCGGGTCTGGAAGGGTGCGGGCGACGAGTGCTTCTCGGTCTTTCCGGCTTGCCTGCCAAGCGTCTGGACAGGATCGTGGAGAAACTGAGAAATTCACAGACCGTGACCCGCTTTGACCCGGCTGAGGATCGCCTGATTCATCGCGATTTCGTGCTCATGCTCAAAAAGAAAATACTCGACCGGCTCCAGGCCTTTCATACGGAGCATCCTCTCAAAGAAGGGATGCCGAAGCAGGAGCTGAGGTCAACCGTGCCCGGTGGGGACAAGCTGTTCAAGAAGGTGGTGGAACTCCTTCAAGGGACCGGCGAGGTGATCGATCAGGGGAACACGATCCGCTCCTCTTCCCACGAGGTTCGACTCAAAGATGAGGAGAAGGGTGTCAAGGAGACACTGCTGAACTTGATCGTTCGCGGCGGAAACTCGCCGCCGACCGTCAAAGAGATGCTCTCACAGACGCAAAGCGACATGAAGCAGATCCGTAATCTGCTCGCGATGCTGGAAAAGGAAGGAAGAATCGTTCGGGTAAATGAGGATCTCTACTTTTCTCTGGGCTTCGTGCGCGACACGAGAAAACAACTGGCCGAATTCATCGAGCGAGAGGGCGGTATCACCCCTTCACAATTTCACGAAATTACCGGATCTTCCAGGAAATATAATATCCCGCTGCTGGAATACTTCGATCGCGAGCGCTTCACCATGAGAGTGGGTGATCAACGTGTGCTGAGGGGCTCCGCGACTTCAGGCGGCGGAGGGAGGGTGGCATAGAACTCCGAGACACGTTCCAGACGTTCCAAGCAGTCAGTTCTCTGTGCCTCAAATCGTTTGGCCGTCTCAGGACTCCGTTCCTGGATGTACTGTATCAGTGCCCAGGCCTGATGATCCATGCACGCGTATGCCTGGTCCAGCAGCCCGATGAGTCGCTTGTCCACTTCAGCGATTCTCGATTGGGCCACTGCCTTGAGCTTGGCGCGGATAATCCGGACCCTCTTCTGGACATTCGTCACAATTTCCAGTGCCGTGCCCTTCTGGATTATGTCGGCCACAAAGCCGTCCGCTGTTGTTCCAAGAAGGAGAAAAGAGTCGTTGAGATAGGCTGTGGCCGTTTCACCGAACGCATTGAGAAAGACCGCGGGATTGGCCTCGAGTCTCGGCGTGCCCAACACAAACAGAATGATCAGTATCCAAAGAATCCTTTTCATCAATGACGCGATCTGGAAGGGTATCAGGGCCCATCCGTGCTCCTTCAGATGCGAGGTTCATATCATGACCGGAGAAAGGAGACAACAATTTTCATGAGAATTCTTCTTCACTCCTGCTGTGCACCCTGCCTGGTACATCCCCTCGATGAATTACGATCCCAGGGGCATGAGGTTACCGCGCTCTTCCTGAATCCCAACATACATCCCTATTCGGAGTACCTCCGCAGGCTCGACGCATTCACCGTTTTTACTCGAGAGAATCGTGTCCCCGTCCTGGAGCATGACAGGCAACTCGGTATGGAAGACTGGCTCAGGGAAGTCGTCTTTCGTGAATCCCAGCGGTGTCGGGTATGCTTCAATCTCAGGCTCGAAATGACCGCGC
>JARRRG010000422.1:0-4807 GCA_037380965.1 Deltaproteobacteria bacterium | reverse complement strand
GGAGGAGGTCCTCTCTCCTCGTGCCCGAACCGTGGATCATGGGCCGTGCGGAGAGCCGGAGGGCGTCAATCGCCATCCAATTCGATACAAAGCCGATGGAATGATGGCCCCCATTGATACCTGCTCATCCGGCCTTGTACGTTTCATCGAAATCCGTGCATGAAAGACAGACACGGGTTTTCGAGGCTGTTGTATTTTCAATGAGTTAGATGTTCCGGCCATGTCAGAAAATGAGGCATCACGAGAGATTCCCGCCTTGGCTGCACGAGTTACCCATTGCAACGCAAGGCGCGCTCCTCTCCTTTCGCGTTCTCATCCTTTCCTGTTAGGTAGTTTATTTCACGTGTATCTTTACTGAGTTAGCCTTGCCGGGCTCTGATTTCGGCAGCTTAAGTGTCAAAATGCCGTCCTTGTACCTGGCTTCAGCCATGTCCGTCTTGATTTTATAAGGAAGAGTGACCGATCGGGAGAACGACCCAAAGGAGCGCTCCGCCCAACGGACGTTATGTCCCTCTTCTTTCTTTTCTTCCTTCTTCTCACCGGTAATCGTGAGGAGATCACCCGTGATCTTGATATCGATATCCTGGGGACTCATACCGGGGACCTCAGCCGTCACTATGACTTCCCCCTCGGTTTCCCAAAGATCGAGCGAGGGCTCAAAGCCGCCTTTCCAGTATCGCTCCAGGAGCCGATTATCGCCGAAAAACCGTTCCATGAGGTCGCCGAATTCCTGGCGAAAACTCTGTGCGAGATTGCGCGGCACAAGCTCGGCCTTGTGCCGTCTCCGAGGTGCGAGGCCTGCCATGGTTGTCTCCCTCCCTTCGCTCGTCCTAGTGGAATGGACTTTATCTCGATAGAGATTGCATGACTCGTACCATCTTGAGGTATCGAGCGCTACTGTCCGCATGCTCCGCGAATCACCCACGTGCAGTCGGATTCGTGCCGGCCTCCATCTTCCCTCATTCACGAGAACGGACCGGCGAGTACCGGCTCCTGCTGAATATGGCGGGGTTTCTCTGAAAAAGATCCTGGCCATGCAGGTGACCGGTATTGTAGGCTGCGTGGCGAGCTCGTCCGAGTCGCATGATCGCACTGGAAGTGCGGGTCCGGTCTATCGAGATAGAATGCAACGGGTGCCGCTCCTTGGAACAGTCCGGCAGCGCTGACGAGCGATGCTCGTGCCTCTCATGACCGATCGCGGCGTTCCGATGAGGAATGAATCCCGCGACGAAGGCGGGAATTGCGACGCACGGCGCATAATCAGAGAAATCGTGAGGAAAGAGCAATAAGATGACCGGGTTGTACTATGTCGTGTCGGCACTTCTCGCAGGCGCATGTGGTCCCACCCAGGCTGGGATCAATTCTCAGCTCAACCACTGGACCGGTGACTCGGCGCTGACTGCTTTCATTTCTTTTCTGGTGGGAACCATCTGTTTGTATGTCTGGGTACTCATGTGGCGCATCCCGTGGCCGGAGATGAAGGGCGTATTGTCCGTGCCCTGGTGGCAGTGGACGGGTGGGTTGCTTGGCGCCTATCTTGTCGTCATGGCGATTGTCTTGGCTCCAAAGCTGGGCGCAACCACCATGATCGCCCTGATCGTCACCGGACAAATGGTGACGAGTCTATTGCTGGATCATTTCGGCTTGGTCGGGTATCCGGTGCGGGAGCTCAACATCTCCCGAGTTGTAGGGGCAACCCTTCTCGTGGTCGGCGTGCTCCTCATTCGTACGCCGTAGACTTTCGGCTGTGACCGGGAAAGGCCACGAGACGTCGGAAGCAGTCGATGCCCTTTCACGGTCGATTCGAGATCGAGCACGCAGATGATTTGCCTGAAAATTTCCCGAGGTTTCATAGTACGGACCGCTCGCCCACCTGTGAGAGAACGCGGGCGATCATGTGCTCGTCGTCCAGGTTGACGGCCAAATCGCCGAGTGAAAGGATCCCGACCGGCCTGTGTCCCTCGTCCACAATGATAACGCGGCGAACCTTATTCTCTGCCATCAAGCGTGCCGCGTCTTCTATCTCATGTTCGGTCTGCAAGAGTATCGGCTCGTCCGACATGATCTCGGCAACGGTGCTTCTGTTCAGGTCGAGGTTTTCCGCTACGCCTCGTATGACGATATCTCTGTCCGTAATTATTCCGGTTATCACCTCCTCAGTGACGACCGGCAGCAAGCCTACGTTTTCCGCTTTCATCCGTGCGGCCGCCTCCGTTAGCGAGGCCGTTCCCACAATGCTTGCAGCGCATGCGCTCATCACTTCGCAGACTTTCATGAAGCTTCTCCTTCTTCCCTCCGCATCGTACTCACGGGGAGAACCGACTTTCTCGTCCGGCATGCTCAGGATTCCTGCCGTGGAGTCCAGGCAAATTCCGTGCCACTGGACCGTCGCCGTAGCGCTCGATCACGCGGAGATCATGGGGATGAGCCGAGAGGATTTGAGGTGGGATTCGGGCAAGAGGTTATGGCTGGATGCCTCCATCCCTTCGTCTTGAATGATCTGACAGGCAGTCGGCAAATATTCAAACCAACCCATTCCGGGGCCAGGTACGAAATGGGGCCTCACACCGGCTGCGGCCGGATTCGTCGCAGTGCAGACGAAACAGACTCGATATGACCGAGGAGGTTGCCGGCGAGACGCCAATTATCAATAACACCCCAGTGGAAAACGGACCTACAGCCCGTTTCCTTTTGGCAGCCTGGCGACTTGGAACCAGAAATGTTCGATGGCTTTGGCAGACTCGACCAGATCTTCGAGCCTGGACGGTTTCACGATGTAGCAGTTAGCATGGAGCTCGTAGCTCGTGGCAATATCATGTTCATCCTGGGAAGAGCTGAGGATGGCCACCGGTATGTCCCTCAGATCGGGGTCGGCCTTGATTTCGGCCAGTACTTCCCGCCCGTCCTTCTTCGGGAGATTCAGATCCAGAAAGATGAAGGCAGGTCTCTTTGCATTGGCATTTGGACCTTTCTTACGCAAATAATCGAGAGCTTCCAATCCGTCTTGCACGACCCGCAGGATCGCAGGCACCGCGGCTTCCTTGAACGCTTCCGCGGTCACCATCGCGTCGACGGGATTGTCTTCCACCAGAAGTACTTCGATCTCTTTCAATCCTATTACACCTCGTATCATGCTAGCCTCTCAAATCAGGAGAGTCATTCAATAGCTTTTACCCGCCTCTTGAACATCGGGCATCGGTAGAGAGCCGTCCACCGGACGAGAGGGAGATCGGCGTATCAATTAGGTATCGCGGGTCTCGCTTCATCGTGCAGTCTCCCTCTCGTCCCGACGCTCCCTCACCAATTGTGTGGGGCGTCCTTTCAGCCGGTGGCTTCGGCGATTGTTTTCCGATGTTTTGATTTCGGCTCACACCTCCTCATCAGGCTTCGGGCAGGTCCGCTGCGAGCTGAGAGAAGAGCCTCCGGCTCAGCCTCCTGAGCAGATCGTCCACGTCGACCGGGGCGAGGGGTCTTTGCGGGCGGGCATTCTCTCGAGCCGAAGACATGGTTTCCCGGAATCGATCGAACACTGCCTTGAGACTGAGCAGGTTTGTCACCTTCCAGTTAAGGAGTTGGGGATTGATCGACTGTGAAATGCAGTCAAGCGCAGGCAGCTTCAGGCGCACAACAAGACTGAGCTCCTCGACCCGGCCCGTTGAGATGAGCACAATTGGCGGCTGAAGCAGGTCGAGTTGCCCGAGCAGGGCTCGGAACGGTCCTGCCTCGGGCTCCATCACCACCGCGAGCTCGCACAGGACGAGATCCGGCGATTGACTTTGCATTCGTTTCATCGCGGTCACACAATTTCTGAAGAGCTCCACCTGGCACCCGTTTCGCAGCACTCCGTCAAAGAAGCGCGCCACCCCGCCGTTCCTATGAATCACCATCACTCGCGGCCGGAGATCCATCGGTCGAAACATCTCCATCAGTGCCTCCCTCGATTGCCCGCGTCTCCCCCATCCTGTAGAGGCTCCACCGCTGCCGCGTCGAACGCGCTGGTCCTCAGGGCAAACCCCCCGTACCTGTCCTCTTCCGGGTACGTGGACGCATGACTTCGGGCGCTTTGTCCTACCCTTCGTTACCAATCCAATCCAGGCCGCATAGCAGCACGCTCATGCCTCGTTCCGCCACGCGCAAAACGTACCTTGCACCGCGACAGGGCTTTGTCTGTCCGCACGCCGCTTCAGGCCTTGGGTATGCTCATGTTCGGGACCGACAAGAAAGGTAACGCACTCGAGGGCCTTCTCCCGCCACACCTGGAATTCGTGTTCGTCGAAGTCGGTGTTGATGACGCGCCAAGCCGCATCGATCAATTCATTGAAGTGATTCTCCCATCCCATAGTGACGAACCTTTCCTTCGCTGGGGAAGGACGAGTTGGTGCCTACTGCCCTTGGCTGTTCTCGTACTCACCATGTTGCACCGGTCAATCTGCCCTTCGTGGATCCCGCGGGTCATCGGGTCCGGCGATCAACCACGCAGCGCTCAGGATCTCCTCTTCCGTCCTTGACCCCGCAAAGTCTCTGGAGGTCCCGTGTGCAGAACATGCTCGTGTCAGTAGTGATCACTGAATTGACAAAGGCAATTCTCGTGCCATTTTTGCCACGCTGAGAATTAATCGAGATTAGTCTGTGAAACAAAGGGCTTACGATTTCGCGGCAGGTGCCGGTGTGGGAGAGGAAACGGAATGAGAGGCGGGCGCCATGCGCGACGTTGCTACGCGACTTTCATACTTCTTGTAATTTCAATAAGTTGGTAACAACCGAACCGTATCATAATCGGGCACCTTCACTCTCCTACGTCGTTTTG
>JARRRG010000421.1:0-3478 GCA_037380965.1 Deltaproteobacteria bacterium | reverse complement strand
CGCTCTCCGCTGGTATCGATCCCTGAGGAGCTTTCGATGGCGGCCAACAATGAGCCTCAGCCGCGGCACGCTGCGCCGAGGAGGTATAAAAAGCTCTTCGACATGCTCCTCGCGGCCATGCCCAGCTCGTTCCTCTTAATCGACAGAAATCTTCGGGTTTCCAACGCCAACAATAACTTCCTGCAGAAAAATCGAAAGCAGAGGGCCAAAGTAATCGGAGCCAGAGTGCAAGATGTGCTGCCTCAACCGATCGTCGAAAAAACCGACATCGTGAAACAGATTCGCTGGGTCCAGGACAACAACAAGCCCATCAGGGGAAAGCGGATGACGTACCGCGCGCCGGGAATTCCTATCCGCGTGTACTATTATAGTATCCTCCCCTTTTCCTGGGGTGGCAACGTCGAACGCACGATTCTCCTGATGGACGATGTGACCGAGCAGATCAGGCTGAGCGAGGAAGTCAGGAGAGTTGAACGGCATCTGGCAAGCGTGGTGGAGAGCGCAACGGACATCGTTCTCTCCGCGGATTCCGATGGAAGGGTCCTCACCTGGAACGCCGCGGCGGAAAAACTGTCGGGCTTCAAGTACGAGGATGTTCAGAACGAACCCTTCTTCAGCCGTTGCGCGGACGATCACAGAGGCGACATGGAGGGGGCTTTCAAAATTCTCAAGGCGAAGAAGACCTCCCGCACCGGAGAATGGGACCTGATCTCGAAGTCGGGGCAGCGAATTCCCATCAGTTGGGTCTTCTCGCCTATGGAAAATGAAACGGGTAACGCAGTGGGACTCGTAGCAGTAGGCCGGGACCTGAGCGAGCGTCGGGAGCTGGAAAAACAGCTTCTCCAATCCCAGAAACTGGCCGCATTGGGAGTGATGGCCGGCGGGATCGCCCATGAGATACGAAATCCCCTCGCAATATGCTCTTCCGCCGCACAGTTTCTCATGAGAGAAGAGAATGTATCTCCATTCGCCCAGGAATGTATCGACAAGATACTGGTATCCATACAACGCGCGTCAGGGATCATCGAGAATCTCCTTCGCTTTGCACGGCCGGCCCCCACATCGGATATAGACAAGCTGGACCTGGTGCCGGTCATCCACGAGTCCGTGCGACTCATCGACAACCTGGCGAAAATCCAGAAAGTGAACATAGCCATAGATTCTGACGAGCCGGCCGCGCTCGTTCAGGGGAATAGTAACCTCCTGCGCCAGGTCTTTTTGAATCTCTTCCTCAACGCGTTGAATGCCATGCCCGAAGGGGGTACGCTCTCTGTTTCCCTCAGCCGGATGGACCGGGAGATCGTGCTCGGTGTCGCTGATACCGGTCAAGGTATTCCTCGGGAGTATATCGCAAACATCTTCGATCCCTTCTTTACCACCTCCCCCGTCGGTAAAGGCAGCGGGCTCGGCCTTTCGATTTGTTACTCGGTTGTCAAGCAACATTTCGGAACAATTGAGGTTCAGAGCTCGGAACAGAAGGGTACGCTTTTCACGGTGAGACTGCCGGCTTTGCAGTAGCGGGAGGGGAAGAATGAAAATGCAGAGTCAACCCTCTTTCATCATAGTCGATGACGAGCCTGACATGTGCTGGGCTCTTGAAAACCTCCTGCGCCAGGAGGGTTTTGCCACTCAGAAAGCTGAAAGCGGTCAGGAGGCACTCAGGCTCATCGAGTCACGTCGATTCAAGGTCGCCTTCCTGGACGTGAAACTCCCCGACATCGACGGCATCGAACTGGCGCACCGTATCAAGTCCGTTGACGCTACCATCGATATCGTCATCGTCTCCGGCTACTATTACCAGGAGGATGAACCGGTGCAAGAGGCGCTCAAACAGGGCCTTATTTGTGCCTTCGTTGCCAAGCCGTACTTTCACTCCGATATCGTTGACCTGCTCCGCTCACTATGCCCCTGAGCCTGTGTGTGCCTGCCAGGCATGGGGATTCAATTCCCGCACCTATGGAACGCGATCTATAGATACAAATCCAGATGTTTCGCACGTGTGTCAGGGGGGGCTGCGCCTCGTCATGAATCCATAGTGATATCCATGAGATGAGACTCTATTTTCCTGAGATCAATTGTGGCACGCCTCTTGCTTCACTGTGATGCAAGTTCCCCCATACATGTGCTAGGCCTAGCCAAAACCAACCCAAAGGAGGAGGAAAGAGATGGCAAAGATAGCGAAATCCACAGATTCGTCAAGCCTGGCTGAGGTTGTCGATCGAGTCCTGGACAAGGGAATTGTGATCGATGCCTGGGCAAAGGTGTCCTTGGTGGGCATCGAACTCCTGTCCGTCGAAGCCAGGGTGGTAGTGGCCTCAGTCGAGACCTACCTGAAGTACGCCGAGGCTATCGGCTTGACGGCTACCGCTGCTGCGCCCGCGTAAAAGATGAACACGCGGGAGATCTCCGGGTGTGGGGCGTACAGCCCCTCACCCTCCCCCGATCCGAAGATGCTGCCAGGGCCGACGGTCCCCATGTGGAAGCAAGCTGGCCCATGGATTGAGCCGCTCAAGGAGGCAACGAAGGAGGCGACATGGGAAATCTAACCAATGACATGGCGCGACTGCGTGAGGAAATCACCGCGATGAGCAACGCCCGTCGCGCCCAGACGATCGATCGGGAAATCGAAAACGAAAAGATGAAAGTAGGCGAGTCGAGCATGCTCAAGGGCATGCGCGAAGCTCACGAGGCAATGGCCAGAGATGCAGGCGGGTATCGGGCGAAATTCGTGTCCGACCTGACCGCGGACGTTCACGCGCTGAGGGACATGTTCCGCCAGGAGTTGGCGGGAAGCGCTGCGGAGAGGAAACGGACCCAGGAGGATTTCGACGCTCGTCTTAAGAAAGCTGTGGCGAATCTCAGGAGCGATGCGGCCCGGATGATGAAGGATCACCGGCAATCTCTGGCTCAGATGCAACTGAAGTCAAAGAAGGACCGGGAAGACTTTGTCTCCTCGCTGCAACATGAAGTTTCCGCCATGCAACAGGCGTTTCACCGCTTTCAAGCGAATCTCGGCCAGAGTCAGAGAAAAGAGCTTCAGGGCTTTGTTGCGGATTTGAAGGATACCGTCGACTCTCTTGTCGGCGGCTTCGCGTCCGATCGGGCCGGCGCCCGGGATGCCTGGCACTGGCCTGTCAGGCACGAGCGAAAGTCCGGAGGTGGGGCGGAGCCCAAACGCAAGGTTGAGAGCGGCGTACAAGCCGGAGAACAGGTTGAGTCCACGGCCGCACGCAACGACGGCGGGGCAGCCGGCACCGCTGCCGGGGTCCAAGAAGGGGACATTAAAGAACCCGTCCGCGGCGGAACCGGAAGCGCGCCGAGCGGTGACTCACCCGGCAAGAGTCGAAAGAAAGGGAAAAAGTGAGACAGGGGCTCATATCAGTCATTCGGCGCGTGTACGCTGTCGCGTCTGAATGCACGATGACGAGTCTTTCCAGACGACCGGAATCGCGCCCGAGAGGAGGCCTGCTCGACATCG
>JARRRG010000420.1:0-3480 GCA_037380965.1 Deltaproteobacteria bacterium | reverse complement strand
TAAACCTGAAGGGCCACGTTATCCTCATGAGCCCGAAGTCCGCGGACACGGTTGATCAGCAGGGCTTTCCGGTCAAAGTCTATACGATCAGGGTTCGATGACCTTCTGCCTGGAGTCCGACCCGCCCCCGGTGTAATTGCTCAATCTCTGGGCATGGCCCCCTGGAGGAACCTATGGAGAACAAAATAACCTTCACCGCGTTGGCGATCCTGCTGGCATCACTGATACTCGCTACCTCAGCTCCGGCCAAATTGGAGCCTTGGGCCCAGATCGAAGCGCGCACAAAGTTCCTGCGCACGAAGCACTACATTGAGGTGGTCCACGTACATTCGGACGTGTACAAGAGCGCCCGCGCAAAGCATGGAAAAGTGGTCCCAGGTCCGTTCCCTGTTCACGTGATCCTTCCGCAGGACTATGAGAAGGACCTCAATCGGCGATACGGCGTGGTTTACCTGCTCGGCGGCAAGTCGGGATGGGACAACGGTCCGGAAAAAGGGGGGGCAACCTATTGGTCGGTTTGGTGCAAGACTCCTTTGACCATGGATCACCTGAAAGCGGGCCGGGTCAGTGAATTGGATTTTCAGGACAATATCAACGATGAAGAGCTGGAGATGTTCAACCGATGGCTGAAAGAAGATCCCTATGAAGACTTGATAGCGGTCTCGCTATGGAATCCCGGAACCGGAAATACGGGACGGTACGAACGATACTTGATCAATGAGGTCATCCCTTTTATTGATGCCCATTACCGAACCGTTCCGGACCGAAGGTTCAGGGGCATCGACGGCGCATGTGCCGGCGCGGCTCAGGCAATTATGATCTCCGCTCGACGACCGGATATATTTGCGTACGCCGGAGGTCAGCAGACCGATCTGGGGAGTTATCCGGGCACGACGAACGTGTTCGACCGAAATGTGGGCAGGATAAGAAAAGCCGGTGGAATTGCTTACAATATCAATACCAACGTTCGGGACGGCTGCAACTCCTACAGCAACAGGGGACGTCTCTACTACCTGGTCCAGGAAATGACGGCCGCGGGGTTTCCGGTAACGGTCCATGTGTTCAAAAGTTGCCCGCATGGTTACTGCGCGTACCGGTATCCCAACGGACACCAGTCGCTCTACTGGTTCTCCAAGCAGTTCAAGAGAAATTTTCAAGCTCTCGGAATCAATCAAAATCTCGATGAAGGGCGCTTTGCCTCACAGCCGCACGCGGAAGAATCGCGGCCGCTGGCCGCCAGAGGCACATCGTACCCAACCGGAACCGCAGAAGGTTCGATCCTGCCGGGACTTTGGTAGGAGGCGAGATCCCGGGGCGGCCGATTATCCGCGATTAAGCGGGCTGAGAGATTCCGTTGAACTATGAGGTGCTCCGATCCGCGGAGGTCACACGTGGGCAGGCCAGGCTTAAGAATATTCGGACGTGTTGCACTCGTACCCGCGCTGGCATTCATTTTGTCGAGCTCGCTCGTGTCGTGCACGTCAGATCGACAAGATCTCTCCGATCGGACCATCAGCTCCGGCCCCAACCGTAACGTGACTGCTCAGACCCCGGACCGGGACAAAAAAGCCGCAACCGCGGTGGGCTCTTCCCCTGGCCCAGGCATCGAATCCCGTCAAAAACCTGACGCGCGTCGACCTGGCACCCGGAAAAAAAGGACAAGCGAGCCCTCTCCGCGGCAGGAAGACAGAGGACGGTCCGTAGCCTCCCTCCTCAGACGACCCCCTGTGACCGGTCCATTCACCGAGGAGCTCAGCGGGTATGAAATTCCGGTGGAGTATTTGATCATCCCGTCGGGTACGTTCGCCCAGGCTATGGTGTCAGTGAGCCTGCCCGTTGACTACGAAAAACACCCGGAAAAGAAATACCCGCTGGTTCTGGCCTTTGGCGGAGCGGGAGAGTGCATGAGGCCTCCTCGTCAAGGCGCGCTCGCCTGGGTAAAGTACTACAAAGCGGACGAGGCAGTGAGGGCCCTCGAAGACAACCTGCTGAATCAAGATGATTTCAGAGGACTCGTCACCCCGGCTCAGCTTCATAAATTTAACGAGGGGCTTGAGCATCATCCCTATGGCGGGGTCATCCTGGCATGCCCCTACTCACCTCCCCTATCAGTAGCCGAACGACTGGATTTGCCCGCGTACGAAACGTTCATCATGAAGGAGCTGATCCCGGAATTGAAGAAACGGTACAGAATAGCTCCTCAGGGGGTGGGCGTCGACGGTGTCTCCATGGGGGGCGCCAGGTCTATGTACTATGGATTCAAGTATCCCGAGGTATTCTCAAGTATCGGCTCGGTTCAGGGTGCATTCGCACCTTTTATGCGAGTGTACGAACATCTCGTGAAACGGAATCGGGAGGCGCTTAAGGACCGGGCGATCCAGCTCATCACGAGCGATGGGGACAGTATGGCCCGGTCCGTGGAAAAAATGCACCGGATGCTTAGGGCCAATGGGATTCCGCACGTTTATCTGACATTGACCGGGCCTCATGACTACATATTTAATCAGGGTCCCGGATCTCTGGCCGTGCTGCTGTTTCACAATCAGGCTCTGCGGTTCCGCGCCTCCGGACCGGTGCGATAGGGATATGTATCCCGGGTTCGGTGAGCCGCTGTTCGTGAACGGGTGCGCCAGGGGATCAGCCATGTTCTCATTCAGCCGATACGACGGACAACAGAGGACAACTTCACTCCGATAAGAATTGATTCCGGGGCTCATGCAGTTCAGTGACACCCACCAGGAGATGACCAACGCCCTCGAAGCCGGTTTGTTCACCGGGGCTGTTATCCTTGTGGCGCGCGCGGATCGTATTCTCTGTCAACGAGCCTACGGCACGCTTGGCGGTACGGGCACGGCTCCTGTCACCGAGGAGACTCTGTTCGACCTGGCATCGCTGACCAAGGTTCTGGCCACCACACCTTGCTGGATGGTGCTCGCGTCGGAACGGCCGGAGATTCTGGACGAGGTTCTTCCGCGCTGGTTCCCGCAATCTCCCGAGGACAAGAGAGAGATCAGTCCGAGGCACCTCCTGGCTCACCGCTCGGGACTCCCTGCGTGGAGACCCTATTATCTGTATTCGGTACCTTCGGGAGCTCGGCCCACCTTTACCATGGAAAAAATTCTG
The DNA here is from genome assembly GCA_037380965.1 of Deltaproteobacteria bacterium. GTDB lineage: Bacteria > Desulfobacterota > Desulfomonilia > Desulfomonilales > Desulfomonilaceae > JARRRG01. Next base: position 357 of record JARRRG010000420.1, on the reverse strand, counting down.
ACCGAGCCTCTTCATTTCAGCCCCGGCCAAGGTTGTCTCTATTCTGACCTGGGATTCATGACTCTCGCGTTCATCGTAGAAGCTGAAACAGGCACAAAGATGGAACGCGTCTCAAGGGAGCGGATTTTCGGGCCGCTTGGTCTGACTGAAGACCTGATGTTTAGGCCCGCCGGCGAAGAAACGCGGACAGCCCGGACGCGGGGGAATGAACCGCCCGGCCTGGCGAACGATCTGAACGCCCGGGCACTGGGAGGAGTGGCCGGGCACGCGGGATTATTCGGGACCGCCAAGGGCGTGGCCAAGATGGCCGCGGAAATCCTGGCAAGCCTCACCTCGGCCCGAGGTTTTTTCGATCAG
>JARRRG010000419.1:0-6162 GCA_037380965.1 Deltaproteobacteria bacterium | reverse complement strand
TGCTTGTATTCAACGCTTTCGTGGGTCTTCTTCGGTTCCAGGGTGATGAGGTACGCCCAGAGATGCTTGTCCTCCGCGCTGGGGACGAGGTTCTTGTACGAGTAGGCCTTGGTCCGCTTGCGGTAGCTTCGGCGCCGTTCCTTTTTCCGGTCCTCCGCGAGCAGCGAGGCCGAATCCACCGCGAGGGCCCGGGAAATCTGAATGAGCGTGCCCACGGCCGGGGACACCTTTCCCTGTTCGACCTTCTCCAGATAGTCGCGATCGTATCCGGTCTGCTGGGCAAGCGTTTCCAGATCCATCTTCTGCCGTGTTCGCATCTTCCGAATCCTCTCACCCAGGCTTTCACTTTTCGCAGCTTTTTTTGCCATCACCCTTCTCCTGCGAGATATCTGTCCGGACCGCGCGGGCCCGCTCGATGGGACGGAGGAGACTCGGAGCCTCCTCCCCGGTGACCTCAATAGTGGTCGGGTCTCTTTCGTCCCTTGTATTTGTTCAGTTCCCGCGCGATTACGACCCGCTGAATCTGGTTGGTGCCCTCGAAGATCTGGCCGATCTTGGCAAAGCGCATGTACATCTCCACGGGATAGGATTTCATGTACCCGTACCCGCCGAGGATCTGAACCGCTTCCGTGGTGACCCGCATGGCCATGTCCGTCGCGAACCGTTTGCCCATGGCCGCCTCCATGACACCGGCTTCTCCCCGATCCATCAACGAGGCCGCACGGTAGACCATGAGCCGCGCGGCTTCGATCTCCGTGGCGAGATCCGCGATGAGAAATTGAAGCCCCTGGAACGACACAATGGGCCTGCCGAACTGCTGCCGCTTGTGCGCGTACCCGAGCGCATAATCAAAAGCCTGTTGAGCAAGACCCGTGGCACACGCGCCGATGTTTATCCTTCCTCCATTGAGCGCGGAGAGCGCCAAATTGAAGCCCATGCCTTCCCGGCCGAGCAGGTTCTCCGCAGGGATGAAACAGTCCTTGAAGTTCAACTCGGTCGTGGGAGAGGCATTCAACCCCATCTTCGGCTCGTGAGGCCCGAACTCCAGGCCCGGCGTCCCCTTTTCCACCACCAGCGTGCTGATCCCCTTCTGCTTCTGCGATTCGTCGGTGCGGACCATCACCGCATAAATGTCGGCAACCCCGCCGCTCGTCACATAGAGCTTCGTCCCGTTGACGAGATAACCCCCGTCCTGCTTGACCGCCATCGTACCGAGCGCGGCCGCGTCCGAGCCGGCCTCGGCTTCCGTCAGGGAATATGCCCCCAGCTTCTCTCCCAGGGCCAGCGGACTCACCCACCGTTCCCGCTGCTCTTCCGTGCCGTACTGGGCGATCAGACTCGCCACCATATTGTGAACCGACAGATACACCGCGGTCGCGAAACACCCCTTGGCCAGCTCCTCCAAGACCACCGCCGCGGTCAGCCGCCCCACCGCGGTGCCACCGTATTGCTCCGGGACGTACAGACCCGTGAAATCCAATTCACCCATCTTGTCGAATATCTGCCGGGAAAAGGTCCCGGTCTCTTCCCACTCCCTCGCGCTGGGAGCCAGCTCCTTGACCGCGAAATCGCGGGCAGCTTTCCGTATGAGACGCTGTTCGTCACTCAGAGTAAAATCCATGAACCGACTCCACCTTCCCAGGATCCGGAAACACGGCGCCCGCGGATGGTTCCCCGCGACTGCACGGCCCCGTCTCCCCTCGATCGAACAACGGGCGGTCCCTCAGGAACGGACGAATCGCTCGCGCACAACCACCCCCGGACAGAGATGCCGCGCCCTCGCTCATCCGGGGAAGCTCGCAGGGATAACGGCCCGGCCGGGTCGCGTGAGCCCGCGGACCCTCCCGGACCACGGTCCGACCGCGGCGATTCCCCGACCCATAGATCCTTTTCACGTTGCTCTGACCATATAACTCACCCGGCATCCCTGTCAACGCGAACCCCGGGAGTGGATCGTGAACCGCGCGTTCCAGCCTCCCTTGGGTCATTCAATCGCGTTCGCGCGGTTCCCACTTCCCGTACGCGTCAAGATCGCGCAGAAGATTCTTCGCGTCTCTCGACAGCAGATTTCGCCACGTCCCACCGCGCGGGCGAGCATGAACCGGGAAGGCTGAGCAGACGACATGAGCGAACAGCCGTCTGCCGCGGTCTGCCGTGAAAACCTCTTCCACCGGTTGTCCGGGGGACTTGCTCACGTCAGGGACCTTTTTGGCGAACGCGGGCATTTTTCCCTTGACAAAGATATAAAGGTATAATATTATACCCTTATGCTGTTGGGGGTTCGCAACTCTTTATCTCACGTTTCTAACACAATCTGGCACAGGCTACACGCCAAATCACTAACTGAGCATTGACGGCGGGCACCGGGACCGTCGCCCCTGTTTTTTTATCTCGACCGAGTTCGCGAGGGTGTCCTATCGCTCCGACGCGGAGGAGTGCTCAGTACCACCATAGTCTGCCCTGCAGACCAAAGACACGATCAAGGGACGCATCCCGCCTCCTTTTGCCGTCCCGAAGGAAGGAGGATTATTGGATGGAAGAGAAGAAAAAAGGCTGGTGGGACACCACCATCATTGAGGTCAAGCCCAACAAAATCTCCATAAAAGGTTATCCCATTCAGGACCTTATGGGGCGGGTCAGCTACGGTGAGATGCTGTATCTCATGATCATGGGAGAGCTGCCCGGGCCGATTGCAGGCAAACTTGTCGAGGCGGTGTTAGTCGCCGCGTGCGACCAAGGGGTCATTTCCCCGGCCATTACGGTCAGCCGCATGGCCGCGACATGCGGCGTCACCTTTAATAGCGCAATCGCGTCCGGCATGAATTTGCTGGGTCGCATACACGGCGGCGCGATCGAGGAGGCCATGGAGATCTTTTACAAGCTGGTCGCGCAGGCCGATGAGACACAAAAGAGCATTAAGGAAACGGCCCTGGAGATGTGCGCCGAGTTCAAGGCAGCCCGCAAGTTTGTGCCGGGCTACGGCCATCCGGTGCACAAAGAAGACCCGCGCACGACCAGACTCTGGCAGATGGCCGCGGCGGCCGTAAAAGAGGGGGAGATCAGCGGCAAATACGTGGAGGCAGCCAATGCGATTTACGAGGCCATGAAGGAACTGACGGGCAAACATCTGACCATCAACATCGATGCGTCGGCCGCAGCTATCCTCTGTGAGCTCGGTGTGCCCTCCCAGACTTCTTCGGGTTTCATCTCTCTATCACGGGGCCTCGGCCTGCTGGCCCACGCGTATGAAGAGATCTCATCCGGTCGGAGAATGAAAGCGGCCATGCCGCCCAATATCTTGAGTGAACAGATGACGTATTCAGGGCCGGAGCCAAGAGATCTTCCGGCCGAGCGGAAAAGGCTGCCTTGACTTCAGAGGTGACCAAGGAGACAGGACATGGCAAGGCTTGTAGAATACGAGGGCAAGACCCTATTTGAGAAGCACCGCATCCCCGTGCCGAAAGGAAAAATGGCCAGCTCGCCCGAAGAGGCCCTTGAGGCCGCGCGGGCATTGGAAGGACCGGTGGTGATCAAGGCACAGGTGCTCAGCGGCAAGAGAGGTAAGGCCGGGGGCATAAAGTTCGCAGACACCCCGGAGGAAGCGGAAAAGGCGGCTGAGGAAATACTGGCAGAGAAAATCGGGGGCTTTCCGGTCAAGAAGGTGCTGGTGGAAGAGAAACTGAATATCGATCGGGAATTGTACCTGGCGGTGACCAGCAACGCTTCCACCAGAGCGCCCATCGCTATCTTCGGTCTGTCCGGAGGGATGGACATTGAAGAGGAGAAGGAGAAGAACCCCGACAAGATTTTCGTCGAAGACATCTCCATTTTGCATGGCTTTTACCAGTTTGACGCGTTGAACATGCTTCGGCGGGTACCGGGGCTTGCCAGCACCGACATGAACCGGTATGCCTCTATCCTGGCCTCTCTTTACAACATCTACCGCCAGTACGACTGCAAGTTGGTGGAAATCAATCCCCTGGTCGTAACGGCCGGCGGCATTGTTGCGGCCGACGCCCGGGTGGACATTGACGATGACGCGATATGGCGTCATCCCGACCTGGGCATCGATATCAGCGAAGAAGCCGGGGCCAGGGAGCCGACATTGCTCGAGATCGCGGCCGGACAAATCGATGACGGGGATCACCGCGGCAGCGCCCACTTGGTCCAGATCGACCCGGACGCTGATTACGCCAAACGCCATAACAAGATACCGATCGGTTATAACTGCGTAGGCACCGGCTGCGCGATCACGTTGTTCGACGAAATCTATCCCCTGGGCTATTATCCCGTGGATTTCTGCGATACCTCCGGCAATCCGCCCTCTATCAAGATGTATGCTGCGACGAAGATTGTCTTTTCTCAGCCGCACATACAGGGGTACCTGATGGTGACGGGCATGGCCGCGCAGCTCCTGGACAACACGGCTCGAGGCATTATCAAGGCCTTGAAAGAACTCTACCCCGAGACGGGGGGCAAGCCCAACATCCCCTGCCTGCTGTGTTTCCGGGGCCGATCCGACGAAGTTGCCGTGAAGTTGTTCGAGGAGCATGGCATCAGTGACAGTCCTTATTTCAATGTCCTGGGCCGCTTCAACACGGAAAAGAGCGCGGCGGAAGAGTTCGACAGGCTTTACAAGAAATGGGTCAAAGAAACCGGAGGCTTTTAGTATGAGCGAGCAGATCCTTGAGTTCACGACCATGGCCGGGGCCACCATTCGCTTCGACTTGATCAAATGCGACGCGTGTGAGTCCAAGGCCTGTATCGAAGCGGATCATCTGCCCTTTCTCGGGCCGGTCCTGGAACTCCAGGACGGCCGGCCGGCTCTCATGTGGGACAGAGCGGAGATAAAAAGAGGAAAGTGCACGGACTGTGTCGCCTGTGAACTGGCCTGTCAGTTGTACGGCAACGGGGGCGTGACCATCACGTACCCTATGCCCAAGCTGGATGAGTTTCTGGAAGGGCTGGAAGAGCAAGGTCTGACCCCAGCGTATAAAAGATAGGAGGGCCGGGATGGCCATATTGGTGGATCAAAACACGGAGGTGCTCGTCCAAGGCATCACGGGCCGGGAAGCCCGCATCAGGGCCGGGGTCATGAAGGGCTACGGAACCAAGGTTGTTGCGGGCGTGACTCCGGGACGAGGCGGGATGAACGTTGAAGGCATTCCCGTGTACAACACCGTGCAAGAGGCAAAGGAACACCACCCCAACTTGAGTCTCACCTGCGTTTTCGTCGCGGCGCGCCTGGCCAAAGTTGCAGCCATCGAAGCTCTCGAGGCCGGGATCAAGGTTGTGATCATGATTCCCGAGCGACTGCCTCAGCAGGACATGCTCGAGATCATCGAGCGGGCCCGTCTGTGCGGCGCGACGGTTCTGGGTCCGAACGCCATAGGTATCGTCAGTCCGGGCAAGGCCATTGTGGGCATGATCGGTGGGACCCCCGAACTGGCTCAGTCCATTTTCAGGGAAGGGTACTGCGGAGTCATGTCCCGCAGCGGTGGACATACGAGCACCGTAAGTTTCTATCTGACGGAGGAGGCAGTGGCCGCGTTCGGTGAAATCGGCACAACCATGGAAGAGGATACAGCCCGCTTGATCAAGGAGGGCGTGTTCACCAAGCCCCTGGTCGTCTATCTCGCCGGTAAGTACATGCAGCCGGAAACGCGTTTCGGTCACGCGGGTGCGATCATCTCCCGCGGCCGGGGCACCGTAAAGGAGAAAGAGGAAGTGCTTCGCGACGCGGGGGCCCACATCGTCGATCATCTTGGTGATTTGGGGGAGATGGTCAAGAAGGTCGTGGCCGAGCGCGAGGGCCAGCGGAAATAACGGAGGATGAGAACATGGGCATGACCTTCGCGGAAAAAATTCTCGCGAACAAATCCGGTCGGAGTCAGGTCAAACCGGGCGAATTCGTCATCGCCAAGGTGGACGGGTCTCTGGCCAATGATGTCACCGCGCCGCTCCTGGTGCGCAGGTTCCGGGAGATGGAACTCAAGTCACCCTATCCACTTCCCGGCGGCTTCGAAATCTACGCGGACCACTACGTTCCGGCCCCGACGATCAGGACGGCCCAGGAACATAAGAACGTCCGCGAATTTTGCCAAAAGCACGGCTGCTTCTTTTCAGAGCCGGGCAATGGAGGTCACCTCCGGCTGCCCATCG
>JARRRG010000418.1:0-3484 GCA_037380965.1 Deltaproteobacteria bacterium | reverse complement strand
ACCAGTTGAGGCCGAATCTAAGCGAGTCAGCTTATTCACGAGGCAAAAGAATATGGCAGCCTCAGGGGGTGCAAAACCATGCCAACAGCAGGCCCTCCCAGGGCATGAAGTCTTCAGCGAAAACGGCACGCACTTGTGAGCCCGCGCCCCATTCGGAGGGGGTGGGGGGAGTTTTTTGCTGATAGGGGTGGTAGTTCTTTCCGCGGTTCCCCGTCTCGGTCATTCCGGGAACAAGGCGACAAAAAGGAACCGTTCATAGACCCGTGAGGTCCGCTCATGGTTTCGCCGGCGCGATGAGGGAGAGGTGAGAAAGCTCCGTCCGGATCGGCCCCTATCCGCGCCCACGGCAACGGGTCGAGGCGGAGCGGCACACGCCGCTAGGCAGTCCCTCGGCCGAAACCGATTCGAGAGTCGCTGCCGTGAACCTCATGGGGCGATCTTGGAGATGAAGTGGCGAAACTTGAGACGCTCTTCCTCGATATGACTGACCAGCTCAATTTCCAGGGTCACGGGCTCCTGAAGGTATTCCAGGAATTGAGCCCGCATGCTGCTCAGAAATTCATCTCCCGGCTCCTCGGGCATCACGAGCTTCAGGACAAAATGACGTTCGGTCTCCTGAATGAGTCGCCAGAGGTCAACTCCGGGAAATTCTCTCAAGATATGGTTGAATCGTTGAGGAGAGAGCACCGTTCCGCTTGGAAGCCTGAGTACGTCGTTATCCCGCCCGAGGGGATGGCCCATCAGAGGAAAGGAGCTCTCGCAGGAACATCGCTTATCGGCAAGCACGATCCGGTCACCCAGTTTGAAGCGAATGAACGGCATCGCGAATGAGTACAGGCTCGTGATGACCGCAGCGCCTTCGCGTCCCGGCTCGACCGCTTTTCCGTCGTGCAGGGATTCGACAATCACATGATCCGCCTGTACGTGCAGCCCCTCGTGTGTAGGACATTCCATAGCGATCTGGACAAATTCCTGTGAGACGTACAGAGCGAACAGCTCCGCGTCAAGCTCATCTTCCAGACGCGCCCTCAGGACGTCATCGAGGACCTCCGCGCAGGTGATGAGGATTCGCGGGTTCACGACATCTCTGAAGGGCCCCTCGCAACCGAGCATGAGTGCTCTGAGCGACGATGGCCAGGCCATCAGGATGGTCGGTTGAAACTCTCGTAATCGCTGAATCTGGTCCTCCAGGGGAAGCCGGATGGGACTCACGTCTCTCCGAAACAGCCCCACGCGATGATAGAGTCGTACGGGTAACGACAAATCCGGCCCCAGACTCGCAAACCGATCCCAGGGTCGAAAACCGACGGCAAGCTGCGAAGCCGTCATGACAAGCTCGGCAGTACGGTGCTCTTCCGGAGTGCGGTACACGGTGAACGGCTTTCCGCTGGACCCGCTCGTCCGTTTCTGGACACACGTGGAGACATCAACCCACTGAGCCGTACTATTCTCGATGCCCGCGGCCCTCAGGTCATCCTTGGTGGTGACAGGAACCTGCTCGAGGTCTTCCAGTGTGCGGATATCTTCCGGAGTAAGGCCTGCCGACCGGAACAGCGAGCGATAGTACGGCACGTGCTCGTACGCGTTGCGAATCACCGCCCGAAGTTTGCGCTCTCGCAGCTCGTTAAGCCTGGCCGCGGGGAGCTTGCGGTTCTTTATTATTCTCATGAGTTCGAGGAGATTACGAGTCACACAACCCCCTGTTGCGACAATATGCGAGCGGAGAGCTCAGCGCACTCCCTCTCCGCTTCCTATGGCGTCTCGTCAGCCCGTCAGGAGTGGGGCCGAAGAACCTTTGAGACGAATGTGGGAAATTTGGACCATTCCCGTTCCATGTAATCGACCAACTCGATGTCGAGGGCAACGGGTTCCTCGAGATAATCGAGGAATCGCAAACGTATTTCGTCGAGAATCCCGGCCTGCGGCACGGTCGGCATAACGAGCTTGAGCACCAATTGCTCGGGCTTCTCCTGGACGACACGCCACTGTTCGATGCTCCCACACGCCTCGGATTCCCCCAACATCTTACCAAACTCCAGCGCGGATCGCGTCTTACCGCTCGGCAGCACCACCGTGTCAACCTCTCTGCGAATGGGGTGGTCGATGAGTGGCAGGGAGCGTCCGCACGAACACTGTCGGCTCGGGGAAAACCGGCAGAAGTCACCCAATCGGTACCGAATGAATGGCATGGCAAAAGCGACGAGGCTCGTGCCCACGGCAACACCGGTTTCTCCGACATCAACCGCTTTTCCGTCGTCCACGCATTCGAGTATGAGCTGATCGGCATTGAGGTGAAGTCCCTGATGGGAAGGGCACTCCCACGCGACCAGCCCGAATTCCATTGTCAGGTAGAAATTGATGAGATCTGCATTGATATCCGCGTGAATGCGCTTCTTGAGGACATCGTCAAAGAGATCGAGCGCGGTAATAAGGACCTTGGGCGAGATAAATTCACGCAAGGGGCGGTCCACATTGTGGATCAAGTCCCTCAGCATGGCGGGATAGGCGAAGACGACCGTAGGTTGAAATTCTCTCAGGCTCCGAACCTGCTCGTCCGGCGCGGCAGAGGGCGATATGGCTTCGCTCCTGAACAGTCCGAGCCGGTGATGGAATCGGCGAGGAAGAGGCACGTCCAGACGCATGAGTGCGAGGCGCTCGAGAGCCCGAAACCCGACGGACCGGAGCGCGGCCATCATGCGGAGCCCCATGCCTGCGGCCTGGGACTTGCTGCGGTACACGGTGAACCGGGGACCGGTTGAACCGCTCGTTTCTCCCACGGTGCATTCCGGCAGGTTTGCCCAATCTGCCGTAATCCTCTCGATGCCCGCGGCCCTCAAGTCTTCCTTGGTCGTGACGGGAATTTTTTTAAGGTCATCCAGGGTGCGAATCTCCTCCGGAGAAAGTCCTGCCGAACGGAAAAGCGAACGATAGTATGGTACGTGTTCATACGCATTGCGAATCACCGCCCGAAGCTTGTGCTCCTGGAGTGCTCTCATCCGAGAAGGGGGAAGGTAGTGGTTCCGTAGTATCCGTCGGAATTGAAGGAGCTCGCGAATCATTCACTGACACTCTGCTCGTGAGACATTCTCGTGCCGGCCCGGCCGCGCGTAACAACTCTCGCGATCAGGACGTGGTGCGCCCCCCGTCCGCACCACAATCTGCCGCGGGCGCTCGGACGGGATGAGCGGCGGTTCAGGCGGCTGTGCAGGATTGGGAGGGCGCGTGGAAGAGGACGTTCGATCGCCGGGAACTCCACGAGAGCTGCCTGGGATTATGAGCGAGGCCCGTGAGCGTAGCGAAGATCCTGCGCGGTCCGTCCGGGGATCGTGTCCGCAGAATCTCTTGAAGGGCCCAACCGTGACTTGATTACGAGGCGTTTGCCTGAGGGTTCGAGATCGATTTTGTCCACGTGCTCCACCGTAACCGTCATGCCGGGCCCGAGCAATTGCTCAATGTCGCGCTTCAGTCGTTCGGAGACGTCCGG
>JARRRG010000417.1:0-3490 GCA_037380965.1 Deltaproteobacteria bacterium | reverse complement strand
CCTTCCATACGGGACGCGGTATTCACCGTGTCCCCGACCGCGGTGAACTCGACTCTCAGGTCATTGCCCACGGTGCCCACAACCACCGGACCCGTGTTGATACCGATTCTCATCTTGACAGCCGGGAAGCCGCTTTCCTCTCTGATTTTCTCGCTGAATTTGGTCATTTCACGATGGATGGAAAGGGAAGAGCGGATGGCTCTCTGCGGTGCGTCCTCCAAAGCTATAGGAGCTCCGAATAGGGCCATAAGCCCATCACCGGTCAGTTGGTTCACCGTACCCTCGTATTCATGGACCTTGTGGATAAGGATCTCCTGTACCCGGTCCATGAGGGCGTACGCATCTTCCGGGCCAAGCTTTTCCACGAAGGGCGTGAAGCCGACCATGTCACAAAACATCACGGTGACATGTCTGCGCTCGCCTTCAATCTTGTCTCTCTGGGAGAGGACTTTCTCGGTCAGGCCGCATGGGAGGTATTTCTGAATTTTGGCGAGCTTCTCGTCGAAGGAGAGGTCTTGAGGTAAGGTTTCTTTCGGCCCTCTCAGGTCGTGGCCACATTCATCGCAAAAGGCACTGTCCAGCTCACAGGAATGCCCGCAAGAAGGGCACAAGAATTCCAGTTTGGTCCCACACTTCTTACAGAACTTGGCTCCTTCTCTGTTCTCGAAGTGGCAGCCTGCGCATTCCATCGTTCCCTCCTGGTAGGCTAGAGAAGGAACTGTTGATTTCCGCTGCAGCGTTCAGGTCGAGAGACGGGCCGAGCTGGGGCGCGACGGAGTAGGAAGTTCGGCACGTAATATTGTAAGGTTACCTCATTGTAGAAACGTGGAGACCATCTGTCAAACGATTTGGGAGGGGGGAAGTCTGGGCCCTGTTTTGTGGGCACTTTTGGCTGAGGCCTCTCATCTGGAGCTGTTCCAAATCAGATTTGACGCAGCTCCCAACGGAACATCGCGGCCCTGAAGACCTCTCCGTTTGTCCCCCGCAACAGGCCGGATCATCATGTCTCCCAAGATCACGACATATATTCTGGGCCCATTAGGCCAATCCTTGAGAGATAGACCTGTGTCTTGAAGCGCATCATTCGGCTCAACCTCCTGGCCCCACACGTTTCCTGCATCTTGATGAGACTGATTGACTGAAGGGTGGCACACAATGTTATTTTGATAGGTCATTGTAGAGCATCGCATTGCTGGCAGCTCACGTGCGTTAGGGTAGCTTACCTACTATTTGTGAAAACTGTGCCGTGTCAAAGGCCCTCAACGTTTTCGTCCTGATGTTCCCTCCGGCGCCCAAGCCAAGCATGAATGCTGCGACGATTTCGTCGCTGGGAGCTTCTGCTATGCCTACGTAGTCGTAATCACCCATGACGAGGTAGAACCCTATCAACTTGCCTCCCATAGCTTCAAGGCCTTTGATTCCCTCCTGGATTCGGTTGGGCGCATCTTTGATGTTCTTGATGCCTTGGTCCGTTAATTTCATTAGACTGACGTAGATCGGCATGAGTCTTCCTCCCTTCTCATGATTCATTCGGTTAGTGTGCCACCCTAGGAAAAGGGATCTCGTCCATCAAGATTCTGAAGCAGACATCGATGATATGGTGGATTTCCTTTGGGTCCGATTTCTCTGATATGGCGGTAAGACCCGCATCTCTGCATAGAGGACGGTCAAGAGCTGCATCCACGCTCGACCGCGCCGCGCCTGACAAGAATCTGATCAGCATGCAATTTGGCAGTGTGGAAGCGAGCTTCTCGTGGTGGATGGAGGAGGCTTCTTGAGGCCTGGTCAGATCGTGAGCGCATTCATTGCAAAACTTGGTTCCTTTAGGATTCTCGCTCCGGCACTTCGGACACCTCATAGCTTCCCCCTCTGAACAAACGGCGGAGGCTTCAGGTTATTGCAGCTTCTCCAACTCCTCCTCAGCCTTGGTGACCCGCCTTGTCCCTCACCTGACCTTTGTATAGTTCCACCAGGCGGTACATCTCCTGCCGATTGGATGCCAGAGTTCGGACGGTGTACTCGTCGTCCTCTCCCATCATGCGGCTGTAGCCCTTGACATCCGCATGGAAGACCGCCGTGAGTTTACGCATGGCTTTCTCAGTAGCCATGAGACTTACCTACCGACGGATGTGGCTTTCCTCAAAACCTCGCCAAAACCTTTTTGCGTTTTATCCAGCCAATAGTCCCTGCCCGTTTCCTTGACACGACGATGGACTTTTCTTGGTTTTCCTGCAGCTGTAGGCTTCGGTGGTACTCCAAAAATAAGATATATCACTCGCGAGAGTCCTCACTATTCTTGGGGTAACTCTGCCAATTCCTGTCTGACTTTATCTGGCTCGATCAGAGTTCCCAAGCGATCGAGAATCTCAAGCGCCTGAGTGAAGCAATCTCTGGCTTCAACGGTACGACCCTGAAGTCTACAAAGTCTTCCATAGTCCCCGTAGGCCAGCGCAAGCTCGTTCTCTGCCTTGATCTCGTTGGCAATTCTAACACTCTCGTCGAAATGTTTGGCTGCCTGGGAAACGTTCATGGCCATGGCGACCTCTCCTAGAATCCGGTGAGCGTACGCCAGAAAGTATCTCATTCCTATGCGATTCGCGCGTTCCACTACATTGGCAAGCATCTCCCATGCCTTTTCATGCTCGCTGGCAAGCCAATACCCTTCACCGAGCCATGTTGAGCAAACAACGGCAAATGGTTCACTATGTGCAGATTGAAACTTGCGGAGTAAGGACTCCATGATGCCAATGCCTTCGACCATTTCTCCACGTCGGCACAAGATGGGAGCGCGAAACAGCTGAACAAACCCCGTATCCATGGGTGTCTTGGCCTTCTCTAAAGCTATCTCCATATGTTCGGCCGCTATACCGAGTTCGCCTTTCAGGGCATAGGCTGTTCCCAGGATGAAACTCGCCTGACAGATGAGACTATTGTCCGAAAATTCCATGGCTGCTCTCAATGACCTTTTGCCTTCCTCAACTGCCGCATCCCAGCGTCCAAGAAAAGACCAAGCCAGCGAGGAAGCGTTCAACGCAACTACCGGTGTGCGAATGTTGAAATCTTGCTCAATGTGTCGAACAGCCTTTTCCGTACAGTCTAAAACTTTCCTGAAGTCACCGGTCCAGACGTAAATCCAAGCCAAAAACGTGTACGCGTGCCCTGCATCTTCGGCGTTATGTACCATTTCAGTCATTTGGGCCGCTTTCGTAAGATTCTGGTCCGCCCGGTCCAGGAGGCCAAAAAACCATTCACAGAATCCCAGGCGCTCGTAGAAGGATCCCACCAACCCGGGATTGACTATTTTGGTCAACAGCACCTCGTAACGGCTCAAAAGGTCGTAATATTCTGAAATCTTGAATAAATGAATCATTACCCATCTTTGGTTTGCCAAGAGAGAAATTCGGAGCTCCGCGTTCGCATCGGTCTCGGGCAGCGTGTCAAGAAGTGCCATGGCTCGATCAAAATAGGCTTTCGCTTCATCCATTGCATA
>JARRRG010000416.1:6433-9474 GCA_037380965.1 Deltaproteobacteria bacterium | reverse complement strand
CACGTGAGTTCAAGTGACCGCGGCAACTCACCTGACAGGTATGAGCATGAACAGAATCCCTGACCCCGATGACACTCTAAGAGACATCTTGAAGGAGCGCAAGGGTAGCCTCACCATAGGGCGATACGAGGTTAGGGGCACTCTGGGGCGCGGCAATATGGGTGAAGTGTTTCGCGCCTGGGATCCCATGATTGGCAGGTTGGTGGCCCTCAAGACACGCCGCTTTGACCTGGTTTACGAAAAGCAGGACCTGCAACAAGTCATTAACACCTTTTTCGAAGAAGCTCGGATCGCCGGAAATCTCGTCCACCCGCACATAGTAACGATTCACGATGTGGGACAGGACGGGGATTATTGCTATATCGCCATGGAACTTCTTGAAGGCCAAAATCTCACGGCCTTTAACAAACAGGGCTCGCTCCTCCCTACGCGCACGGTTTTACGACTGATCAAGGAGATCTGCCTTACCCTGGACTTTGCTCACTCCCGCAACGTCATCCATAGGGACATCAAGCCAGCGAACCTCATGTACACGCTGGACCGGAGAATCAAAATCACCGATTTCGGTATCGCGATGAGCACCCACGGGACAAATACTGCGGATCTGAAAGTCCTCGGCACACCAAGCTACATGTCACCCGAACAGACCAAAGGCCTCAAACTGACAAATCAGACGGATTTCTATTCGCTTGGGATCGTCCTCTTCGAGCTCCTCTCCGGACGACGCCCGTTTCAAGGTCGCACCCTGTACGAACTGATGGACAATATCCGATACTCGCCTCCGCCTTCCATCCTGAAGCTGCATTCGGATCTTCCCCGTGGCATCGACCTGGTGATACAGCGGGCCCTCGAGAAAGAACCGGAATTGAGATTCCGATCCGGCAGGGAGTTCTCCGCGGCAATCGACCAGGCCATGAAGGGGAAGGTGGTTCCTGTACCGGACCTCAAGGCGTCGAGAAAAGCCGAGCTGATCAAGTCAGTTGATTTCTTCCGAAACTTCAGCCGCAAGGAGATCGAAAGCATTACGCGGTTCGGGACCTTCATCCGCTACGATCGATCCCAGGTCATCGTGAGAGAAGGCGATTTTGATACCACCTTCTATGTTTTGCTCAACGGCCGAGTCCGTGTCATCAAGAATAATCGGAAGATAGCCGACCTCCAAACCGGAGCCTGCTTCGGCGAAATGGGCGCGTTGACCAAAGCCCCTCGCACCGCCCATGTCATTGCCAAGGAGCCGTGCATTGTGCTGAAACTGGATCTCAAGGTCGTGGAAAGGGAAAACCCCGACCTGAAGATAAAATTCTATCAGATTTTCCTTGAGACGCTTGTCGAACGTCTTGAACGTACCACGAAGATTCTCAGTTCCGAGCACAATTAACGGTCTGCAAGAGATGACGTGAGCCTTCTTCTCCCCTTGCCGTCTCACTTTGTTCCCGCATCCCGAGAATCAAGCCACTCTGCTGGTCGGACACGTTGGCTGGGGGAGGAGACGATCGCGAACGATAATGAGCTCGCTTCCCGCACCCGACGTCACCGAACCTCTGACCCAGATGTCACCTTCAGCTCCGGGGAGGGGGGACCGCGTCCGGCCGTTTAGGGAAATCCTCCTGTCCGACCAGCTCACGGGGGTGGGGAAAAGGCAGCGTAACGGTCAGATTACGGTACAGCCGAATAGCCGCTGGTAGCCCGCTTGAAGGTCTATACGGACTTGGGACGGGAGGAAGGTCGCCGCAGGTGTTTTGCATGAGTCGCTTGCGACAGGGGGCTGATCATGATAAAAATAAAGGTTAACCTAATTGGCCAAAATAAGATCTTGGCTTGTTAATAGTTCTTGTGACAGGAGAATCCTTACAATGACTATACAATATTTCAAGAATCTTCGAGAACTTAACCGTTTCCTCAAAACCACCCCAGTGGATATGCCCCCATCCAGAGTCAACGAAATACGAACCCGGGCAAAGAAGAAGAAGTCGCCCAGCTTCATGGTATGGGTGAATCCGGCGGGGCACGTCATAGACCTCTCTGTGAGGGTCTAACCTCGGGTCTTCCCCGTACGCCCCCTCCGTAACGGTCCCGTGATACGGAGATGGCCGCGTGGGAAGTGGCATGCCAATCGGCCATTGTTGACCTGATCGCACACCGAGGCCCCGTGGGCCCGGTCTTGTCAACGAGCCGCTTCCGTTCGTTCCGTTGCTGGCCGGCCCCGGCACGGCAGGGTACGAGTTCCCGCGGCAGAAGACAGAGCCGTCGATGATCCGACACTGTCGATGGATCAACCGGCGAGCTCCAGGTCGGGTGTTGCTCGAAGAATTCGGTCCCGTCCCGACGCCGTGTCTTCAGCCCCATATTCGAATCGATTCCGTGGGGCAGGTTTCCTGACACGCCAGGCAGGAGATGCACTCTTCTGGAAGCTCGGCGAAACTCCCGAATGCGCGTTTCCCCGGCTCGGTCTGCATCGGACAAACCCTGCTGCAGCTTCGGCATTGTGTGCAATCGAGCGTCTGCTCAGGGAAAATTGCAGCAAATCGGTTGAACACGGAGAGGCAGGCTCCGAGAGGACAGATCACTTTGCAGAAAAAGCGTCGATGGCCCATGACGAGTATGATGAGAGCAAAGAGGACGGAAAGGCGGACCGCCAGCCATGAGAGATCGGTGCTGCCTCTTATGATCGCCCACGGTACAGCCGATTCGATCGTAGCCACAGGACAGAGACGGCAAAAAAACAGTGGAAAGTCGGTGCTCAGAATAATCGGAATTGCCACAACCATCACGGCAAAGACACCGTACTTGATGAACCTGGTCCATTCGGGAACGCGAAACTTTACGTACGGGACCTTGTAAAGCAGTTCCTGGAAGAACCCGAACGGACAGGCCCACCCGCACAGGAACCGGCCTGCCAGCACCCCGGCTAAAGCGATCCCACCCACCGCGGTCAGAGAAATCAGGCCAATGCCCGCGAACTGACCGATGATCCCTATCGGGCATGAAAATACAGAGAGGGGACAGGAATAACAGTTCAGGACAGGGAAGCAGATGAAGTG
>JARRRG010000416.1:0-6417 GCA_037380965.1 Deltaproteobacteria bacterium | reverse complement strand
GGACCTTAAGTCTCAATCTTTCCACGTCGACATTTCCTCGGATTGTGCCGGACCAATATGGTCTCCGAATGAGACTCCTGCCGGCAACGCGTTACGTAGGGAACGGGGCGCCCGGTCCGTGAAGAGCGGTTCCACCCGCACTCGCTGGGAACATGCCTCGAAAAACCGCAGACCTGCGGTGACGGCTAGGTTCAGGAGGGGCACGGAAGTCGGCCCTTGAGCATTCTGAGATCCGGATAGTTGGACATCAGTCGTCCATCCTTGTACCTGCTGATGCCGCGGAACGTCATGGCATTAACCACTTCAGGTTCGGTAAACCATTCGGTCTGGACCTTGAATTCGTTTTTCTTTTGTTCGATGCCTGGGACCTTGATCTTTATGCCCACGCTCTTCAACTTCTCGAATTTCTCCAGGTTGTCGTAAATCTTGAAGTCTCGGAAAAAGAAGCCGTACACGAGTGCACCCACGCTGAGCGCCAACAGGATGCCCGTGAATATCCTTCTCACCATGTTACGATCCTCTTGAAGTGCCGGGAACCGATTCTCGACCGCTCGATGATACGGTCTACGCTCTCCGCGGTTTCATTCTCGCCACTGTATCAACTCAATCCGATTTCGCGAGGTGCCGCCGGCACACGGAGACGACGCCTTCGTACCATATCCTCCCTGCACCATGGATAGGCCGGGCACTTACTGATAATTTGCGGGATCATAGGCCTCCATCTCCCTGGTGCACTAATTCGACATTCGTAGCTTTGGTCTCCCGAACTGTCAAGCAGTTTGTGCCACAGTGGACCCAGCGGTCCCGTGCTTGGCATCTGTGCCTCCCCCGAAAAGCGTTCTCGGACAATCCCGAGCCTCACCCGCCGAGGAATCGGATTGACCGGTCAGGTGATCCGTGTCATGAAGATGGAACTTCACGTACAAACAGGATCCGAGCGCATGCATCCACGGAAAGACACGCGACGCGGTCGACCAGTCTCCGGCAAAGGAGTACTCTTCGTTTTGTCAGCGCCATCGGGGGCGGGCAAGTCCACTCTCGTGGCCCACGTTCGGCGGGCCTTCCCCGATATGCGCTATTCGATTTCATGCACCACGCGGTCTCCCCGCGCGGATGAAACGGAAGGAGTTCATTACCACTTTCTCGGGAAACAGCAGTTCCGACAGATGATCGAGCACGATCAGTTCCTCGAATGGAAAGAAGTCCACGGTCACTTGTACGGCACGCCGGCCGAGCCGGTTATGAAAACTCTCGAATCCGGCGGTCGAATGATACTCGACATCGACGTGGAAGGGGCCCGGGAAGTGTTCCGGAAGGTCGACAACGCGGTGGGAATTTTTGTCAGTCCGCCCACCATGGCGGTTCTCGAACAACGGCTTCGTTTGCGCGGCACGGATTCAGAACGGTCAATTCGTACGAGGCTGGTCAACGCGGCAAAGGAAATGGAAGCCGTATCACTCTTCCGCTATCACATTGTGAACGATGATCTGGGCAGGGCGGTGGACGAACTCATGTCCATCATAAGGAAGGAGTCGGCGGCAATGGGCTGATCGTCACTCCGGCGACTTTCCTACGATCACCTCGAGGGCGTGTTTCTTGTGTTCCCTCAAGATTGTCATCCTGATGGGGTCACCCGGTCGGATATTTGACACGATTCGAGACAGATGCCTGCCGTTACGGATTTCAGTTCCATCCGCGCTTAGAATCAAGTCCCCCTCCCTCATCCCCGCGCTGGATGCCGGGGTACCGGAAAGCACCTCGTCCACGAAGGTCCCAATGGGAGTTGCCAGACCCAGGGCTCGGGCCTGTTCCTCGGTCATATCTTCTACATAAATGCCGAGCCAGCCTCTCGCGGGTTGCTTCATGCCATCGCCCGAACGGACGAGCTGCCGAATGTAATTCGAAGGTATGGAAAATCCGATACCTTTGCCTGACGCTATGATGGCGGTATTCACGCCGATGACCTCACCGTTCATGTTGAAGAGCGGGCCCCCGGAATTGCCCGGATTGATTGACGCGTCGGTCTGAATGAAGTCATCGTCAGGCCCCAGCCCGATGAAGCGTCCCTTGCCGCTCACGATCCCGAAGGTCACCGTCTTGCCCAACCCGAAGGGATTGCCTATGGCCAGGACCCACTCGCCCACTTGGACACGAGAGGAATCTCCCACGGGGGCTTCTCTCAGCGGATAGGGCGGCTTGATCTTGATGAGAGCGAGGTCCACTTTGGGATGGATGGCAACCACCTTGGCCGTGCACACCTTGCCGGTGGACAAGGTGACCAGGATTTTGGTGGCCCCCTCCACCACATGGGCGTTCGTCACGATATGTCCCGTACGGTCGCTGAAGAATCCGCTGCCAAGACTGTCCAGTTGAAACCGCTCTCGCGACCTCAGCCCACCGTGACCCAACTCGGGATGAGAGCGGAATGAAGAAGATGTGTGCGCGGAATTTTTCTGGAGCATGTGCCGTTCGATGGAAATGCTCACAACAGCCGGAGTCAATTTCTTGATCAGTTGGATCAAGTCGGGGCATCCACGCTGGAATGTCAACCCCTTAGACGGGACAGGAGTCTCTGCGGAGGTTTTGCCGGTACACAAACAAATCGAACATACTGCCGACGCGAAGAGGATCACTACGCGAGCGTGAACTGCCATCCTGGTCATCCAGAAGGTCCTCTGCCTTTCCATATGATGTCCCCTTTATCAAGTGGACCCCTGTGTGTCAACGTTGCGTGTGGCCCCAAACCGGTCGGAGGTCGGTCTTCCCCTCAAACGAGCCATGTATCCCCCCGGACCTCCGGTAAACTCCGTTCACAAGAGTTAATGAGACGTGCCTCCGACCTGACGGCTATGGAGATCCGTCCCCTCCTGAGGGAAAAGTCCGGTCTGCCGTCTCGCCGGGCCCATCATACTTCGATGGAAAGAAAGTCCGCTCTGCCGTGTCGCCGGGACCATCACACTTCGATGGAAAGGGTGGGTAGACTAAACTGTCCTGGGCTTCCAAGCTTCCGCGATCAATCAGGCGTCATAGGCGGGAATACTGCCGGCGTGATGAGAGAAATCTCTACCTTTGCGCAAGCGTGCACCAGTGCCACGAAATCAGCCTTGGGAGTACGAGGCCGTGCGGAGCTCGTGCCTAATCCCCCATGATACGCTTCTGTCAAAAGCCGGGATCCGTTTGCGGCACCCTGTTTCCAAGAATGAGCAGCAGCTCACGCACGACTTTGGCGGCAGTCACTGATGAGACTCCGGACGGATCGAGACGAGGATTGAGCTCGACGACATCTGCGGCCACCAGGTTCACTCGGCTCAAGTCCCGGAGAAGAAGTTCAAGATCATGATAGAACCAGCCGCCGGGCTCTGGGTTGCCTGTTCCCGGCAGGCACGCGGGGTCAAGCACGTCCAGATCAAGGGTCAGGTACACAGGCCGATTTTCAATTCTTTGGAGGAGTTTTTCAGTAGCCTGGGGGGTCCATTCCAACCGAGTCTCTCTTTGACGCATCCAGCCGAACTCCTCTCTGGTTCCGGACCGCACACCAATCTGGATGAGTCTGCTCGGCCCCACAACCTCTGCCACGCGTCGCATGACAGTGGCGTGATTGACAAAGCTTCCTTCATAGTGGTCTCTACAGTCCGCGTGCGCGTCCAGGTCCACTACGACGAGATCCGGATGGAAGATTACCACTGCACGGACTATGGGAAGCGTGATGGTGTGTTCCCCGCCGAGGCAGAGCGGAGGGCAACCCTTCTGCTCCATGCGGAAGACCCTCCTCATGATGCCATCGAGACATGATTCGAGACGCTTGTCTGAAAAATGCATGTCTCCAAGGTCCGCGTACGGTGAATCCACAAGGTCTCGGTCAAGGAGGGGGGAGTATGACTCGATAGAGTCCGAAGCCATACGGATCGCATCGGGACCGTCGGCCGAACCGCATCGGTATGTGGCGGTTATGTCCAGAGGAACACCTAAGATGGCAGGGGACTCCGGGAGGATCTCGTCCGAGAAGGCTTCGAGATAGAGAGTCTTTTCCATGTACCCCTCAGCGCCGTGATGAAGGCGATTCAAGGAGGAGAGTCAATCACTGACTCGATTGCAGAAGCCGCGACCGATTCCGGCCGCGAGAGGAGGCCTTCCTCTTTGTCGGCATTTTGTTTCCTGGTCCGGAGCTGTCGCCACGATCACACGAACTTGGACGGAGCCCTTTCTCTGCACACGAGAGAATGGACCGTTGGATCGGCACCGGTGAGCTTCATTACGGGTCGGTCCTGTTGCGCGCCAGAGCCGCTGCGCTCCCATTCAGCACCTGTTGTGCAAGATCCGGGTCAGGAAAGTCGGTTCGCTCCGGCACATCCGTCTTCGCGGGCTACCCATCCGCGCGGTCAAGCGATTTTTTCACAAAGACCGGCATGGCAAAGGCAGCCTCATGGATTTCCCGGCTGTAACAACTCAATTCGCCGCGCGGGCCGGGACCTGCATTGATCCGAGCTTGGTCGGTCGGGTTCACGCGGTCCGAACAGAAGCTGAACGACCATAGTCCGCCCGGGTAGCATGGTATCGTGGCAAAATACGGGTACACGGACTTCGAGCCGAACACTTTCCGAAGATCCAGCACCGCGGAGCAAAATACCTCCGGCATGAAGACCGGCCCCTCCGTCTGAAAGACCGCCGCGCAGTCTCCCCTGAGACAACCCTTGATCGATTCGTAAAACGGGACTTCGAACAAGGCTTTGCCGGGTCCAACCGGATCGGTTGAGTCTACCAGAATCAAATCGAATTGTTCCCCCGAATTTCGGACGAAAGATGCTCCGTCCTGAACGACCACCTTCACCCTGGGATCATTCAGTCCTTGAGATACATGGGGAAAGAAATCCCGACATGACTTGACTACCAAGGGATCTATTTCGCAGAGAGTTACCGATTCCACTGAAGGGTACTTCACCAGTTCAGTGACCGCTCCGCCGTCTCCGCCACCGATAACCAATATGTTCAGTGGGTTCGACAAGACTCTCATTGCCGGATGTACGAGCATCTCGTGGTACATGAACGCGTCCTGTTCGGTGACCATGAAGCATCCGTTCAGGATCAGCACCCGTCCCATCGGCTCGGTCTCGAAGATCTGGATCCTCTGAAAATCGCTGACTTCATCGTACAGTTTTCGGGAAAATCTCACCGAAAAGGCCGTACGGTTCTCGAACACTTCACTAATCCATTCGCCGTCATTCAAGGACATAGCACCACCGCCGCAAAGACCGCCCCTACCTTTTGTACGGTAAGAGAAGCCGAAATGCTCTTGATTTCGCGTATCCGCACTCCCCGGATCGTTTCCATTCCTTCCCGGACCATCTCCCGGACCGCCAGTTCACATGGCCCTGGAGCGCCCAGGCGCGCGCACTCCATGATGAGACCGGCCTCGGATTCGTCTTCAGGAATGCCCACGGCCACGGCAGCAGAAATGTCCGTTCCCGGCTCACCGGAAGTTGTCTCCGCATACGCCAGCGGTACCATTGATCCTTTAGGAAATTCGAAGCTCGTCACTTCCTCCGCGCCCGGCGGGAGGATGCTGCTTATTTTCAGAAGATTGGTATCTCCGATGCCGGCATCAAGAAGGGCTGCGTCAAAAGCGTTCAGTTCGGTTGACGCCTCTCCCGACCCGGAGGCAAGAAAGAACCTTTTTGGAAGTGTATCAAACATCCACCAACTCCTACGTACCAGATTGCAAGAGATTATGATCTCTTCGCTGGATGAAGGCACGTCCTTCGCGGGTTTTTGGAACACCCATCATCAGTCTCGCCCGGCTCTCCAATCGCGAGGATCATTCCCACAAGCACGCGTTCGATTGACTCCCCCCGATCCCGGCGTCCATCTCGATTAAGGGGTCGATACCCCGTATCGTGGGCAAGAGATCAAAGCGATCGAAGGCCGGTACAAAAATCAGTTGCTTCGATTCGTTGGCAAAATTGATCAAGCTCATACTGCATCCAAATGCACGGCATTCTGCCGCAGCCGCCACTCCCCAGCGTCGGCGGCTGAATTCCAGGGGACAATGAATACCGTGAAAAGCGTGGTGAAGTCCAGTCCTTACAGGAGGGAAAAGTCTATTCTGAAGAGGGCTCCGGACGACATTCCCTGAGGATGTCTTCTTTCATCTCCTCAATTTCCTCGCGGATCGCTTCCCGGCTTCCGTGGATGAACATCTCATTCTTGACCAGTCGGTCTTCGAGGACCTGCATCTTGGGAAGCATGAAAAAGATCCCGTACACCCCGAGGGCGATCAGCAAGGCAAGGTTAAAGATCTGGAACGCCCATATCCAGATTCCTCCGGAGGAGGGTGCACTCGCAGAAACGTTCTCTGAAGTGGAGCTCGGTTGCGTCGTTTGTGGGGGGGCAGCTTCTTCTCTCGATCCTGACTCCTCGGAC
>JARRRG010000415.1:0-3505 GCA_037380965.1 Deltaproteobacteria bacterium | reverse complement strand
TGATCTCTCGTCCCCCTGCTTCCACCCACATGATGTGACCCTTTTGCACACCGATCCGTGTGACCGGGAGATCCGTATGGATCGCGGGGGGACGCACGGCTCCAGCCAGGCGATCAGGCACGATACGGGCCCCAATCGATCCCGAATAACCGGGTGCCGGGGGAATCCCCGCGGATTCAGGCGGTTGCTTGGGGGACCCGGTACTGTCTGAGGGGCGGTCGATCGGCGAGATCCGCTCCATAAGGGCCCCGGCGAGACGTCCCATGTACGAGGCGACGGCCCCGATTTCGAGCTTGCTGTGGAGGCGGGATGCCAGATATCGACCGTCAAGCTGATTCATGGCCGTTTGACACCACTTTTCGATCAGAGGCCGAAAGATCGCCTGGTTGATCGCAGAGCCGTAGCTGGCAGTGGAAAGCTCCTCCATATTAGTTGGGTCGATCTTGTGTCCGGAGAATGTATTGGTGGCGAGAGTAGCAATAATATCCGTTAGGTATCCCTCGTAGAGGAAGTCAAGGGGGAAATCGACGATTCGTCCGTCGAGGAGGAACGATTCGGAAAAGGTCTCGGGGTCCAGATCGCCGGGCTTGAAAGGCGCGAGCCTTAGAATCCGCCTGCTAAAAACATGGGGGCCCAGATCGAACGTGAATCCGTCGATGACCAGCGTGTCACAAAAGCCACCGATCAAGTGCTCTTTCTCGAATACATCCACGTTCCAGCCCTTTTGGGCCAGCGATCCAGCCGCGGCCAGTCCCGCGACTCCTCCTCCGATGACGGCCACGCTCGGACCCCCGGGTCGGGACCCGCGCTCGACCCTCGAATGGGCCTGAGTGAGAAAGAACCGGTCAAAGGCGGCCGCGGGGGTGTCACGGCCCATGGGAACGAGGCCGGCCTTCGCCCAAGGAGTCGGCAAGGCGCTACCCAGGCCGAGTCCTGCGAGGACTCTCAAAGATTGCATAACAAATGCGCGGCGATCCATGGTACCGGAACTGCTCTGTCCGGCCCGAACCCGAGCCGGGTGATTCTCTTCCCTTCAAAGATTCAGATATTTGAGAGCCTTAGTCAAGTTCTTCGCCTGCTCGCCTGACCGGTTTCGAGAAGCTCACCCCCTGTGAGCGGTTTCACGGGATGCCACTGCCAAGGGCTCTTACCGGCCCCCCATGACAACCGGAAATTCCAGGGGGAGGAGCCATCCCATTCGGCTCTCTGTGAAGGGGCTCCAGCTATTTTACCCGATTTTGAGTAATATTTGTATGGGATAAGGGGCAGCCTATGATAAAAAGGGTTGGCAACCTCGACCAGGTACGCGAAAAAAGGTGGAGGTTGGTCTCAGTTGGAGTATCAAATCCTCCGCGAGGCGCGTCCACGGAAATAAGAGCCAATCCCTGTCCGTTTCAATTTCAGAGATGACCTACGCACTGAACGATAGCTCGACTGCTGAAACAGAGCCCTCTCAGGCGCCGGCGCGCGAGGCGGAAAAGGCCGGCCTTTCCCGTTCCGTCCGCATCAAGATCTCTCTCTTGATTTTTCTCGGGGCAGCTCACCTCCTCATATCATTCTTCACCATTGTTCCCGGTTATCTTTCCATTGACGAGGCGATCTATAACTGGACGATCAAGGATTTTTCGAAAACCGGGGGATTTGATATTTGGACCGGGTATCGGGAATTCCCGTCAGTGGAGCTCGCTCATGACTTCCTGCGCGTACACGCGGGACGACCCATTTCGCAGTATCCGTACCTCTTTCCTCTCCTGGCTGTTCCATTCTACCGAGCAGGAGGATTTTTCGGGGTCTTTTTCATCAATGTGCTCAGCTTCCTGGGCGTGGTGGTGCTGACGTTCTTCACGGCACGCAGGCTCTTTGATGATATCAATCTCGCCCTGAACTCATGTTTCATTCTGATCTTCGCGACTTTTGCCTGGGAATATTCGCAGGCGGGGTGGCCGCACATGCTCGGCCTGCTTTTCGTGATGGGAGCGTTCTATCTGTGTGTCAGCGCGTATTTTTCCCCATCCGCCCGGAGAGGGTGGTGGTTGGCTCTTGCGGCCGGCCTGGTGGCCGGCTTTGCGCCGGGAATTCGAATTGACGCGGCTCTGATCATCGGTTGCATCATTCTGCCTTTTCTCTTTGCCCGCCCGTGGCGTCCGATGCAGGCAATTGCAGTCGCAGCGGGAACAATCCCCGGTCTCGCGATTCTCGCGGTGACCAATAAAATCAAATTCGGTGTTCTCAATCCGTTTTCATACGGAACGAACTTTGGCGGCTTCACGATGCCCATCCCCACCGGTCTGATCGTTGCCGCCGCGGCTGGATTAATTCTGGTCTGGGCATTGACGCGGAGCCCCGTTCTTGATCGGCTCCAGGGCCGATGGCGCGTCCCATTTGGAATCGTGCTCGCGATTCTCTTCGCCGTTGCGGTCATATCAGCACTGTTCGTGGTCCCCCGAGCAGGGACCACCGTTCAGAAAACGGTCTCGAACGCGTGGGTCGAATTCGTGGACCTTCGAGCGCTCGATCCCGGTGCCCGGCTGCCCGCGATGATGCGGAGCCCGGGAGGCGGGGTCGTTTACATCGGAGCACATAAGAAAGCTCTTTTGCAAAGTCTGCCCTATCTCGTCATTCTACTCGTTCCTCTCGTGGGAATTGCCCGTCGTGAGCGGGAATTCGGTCAACTCGTCATGCTCTTCCTCGTTCCTTTGGCCGTTGGCGCGCTGTACGCGTACCATCCATTCGGATATGGAGGATTATGCCTGAATTACCGGTTCTTCCTGCCTATTTTGCCCTTTGCTTCGATCCTCACGGCCTACGCGATCCGAGACCTGGAGCGAAGGTGGGGCATGCCCTTTGGATGGCCGGTGATCGTGGCGGTGGCAGCCCTTACCGCGGTGGTCTATTTCCTCTTCACCGGCGATGTGTTCGCTACCCTCGAAGCGCTCGAATTTCCTCTGCTGGTGATTCCGCTGATAATCGCGATTCTCCTGCTGGGCCTGTTGGCGATGGGTGAATTCCTGAGAGGGGCGGGTATCCACCTGATACGCGGGGCTGCCTGGCTGCTTCTCATTGTCGCCCTGACCTGGGCGGGCCTTGTCGCCTTTTTTTACGATTATCCGCAGCAGCGGGAGCAGCGTATCGTCAATTTCTCAATCGGAGGCAAGTTGCTCAAGACGATTCCTCGGGATTCGATTCTCTTCACCGCGCCGTTTATCGATCCGGTGATGAGGCTTCTCGAGGGAGACCGAGTTCGCATTGGATTCCCGGGCCAGGATTCGTTCAAGGACTTTCCCAGGCTCATCGCATTTCAGCTTCATCAAGGGCGGCGAGTCTTTGCCCTTTTTCCGATCGGATGGTGGAGACAGCTTCAAAAAGGTCCTTTGCAGCCTTACCGGATCACGGCCCTCTAGCGTCTTCCCTGGAGCTTCGTGGGGGAGATATCGCTGAAATCCGCGTCAGGGCATGACAAGAATACGCCAGAATCGACCGTCAAGCCGGGCCCGGAGGGCGCTTC
>JARRRG010000414.1:0-3513 GCA_037380965.1 Deltaproteobacteria bacterium | reverse complement strand
CAGCCGAGCAGGGATCTCAAGGAGGATGACATGACACAGGAGAAACACATTCCATTGGGGGTAGGCTTTTATCCGGATTGGTGGTCCCACAACTACGGCATCTCGTTCGCCCGTGAATACTACTTCAATGCTGAGTATCGTGTGGAGGCCCAGACCAGAATGCAGAAAGGGTTGTACGAGCGCTTCGGCGACGTAGGCATGGGGAACGCGGACCCGGAGCCGAGGCCGCTGGTCACTTTTGGCATGGTGATGTTGCCGTCCATATACGGTTGCGAGATCGTGTACGCGGACGATGCCTTGCCGTGGGCCATCCCCCTGAATCTGTCCCAGGAGGAATGCGATAAGCTCGTTAAGCCGGATCTGCCGAATGTCTATCCGATGAAGGAAATGCTGGCCCAGATCGACCAGATGAAGTCCACATACGGCCGGGTTGTCGGCGACATCAATACCACCGGCGTTCAGAACCTCGCGTTAAAGCTGCGTGGGGACGAGCTGTACATCGACTACTACGAGGACCCGGAGTTCAGCCACCGGCTCTTGAGATTCTGCGCGGAATGTATCATCGACCTGTGGCAGCTCATATATCCGATCACGGGTACCGGCGCGATGGATGTAACGCCCATGTGCGATCCAACCATATACTGTGCGCCCAACTGCACGGTCGAGCAGATCTCGGGTGACACGTACGAGGAGTTCGGCCTCCCCTATGACAATATGCTGGCCGATGTATGTAAGCCGTTCGGCATCCATCACTGCGGCAACCTCGATCCGGTGGTGGAGCATTACGCGAAGGTCAGGAATCTGGTCTTCATGGAGGCCGGTTTCGGTACCGACTTTGCCCGGGCCCGCAGGATATTGGGACCGGAGATCGCGTTCAATGCACGTATCAGTCCGGTGCTCATGAAGAACGGCTCAACCGAGGAGGTCGAGGCCGCGGTCAAAGATGCCATCGACCAGGGCGCGCCGTTGCGCAACTTCTCCATCGATACCGTGGGACTGACCGCGGGTGTGCCGGACGAGAATGTTCGTATCGCTCGCGAGACCGCCATGACCTACGGCAAAATCGGCCACGATTAAACATGAGGGTGCTCGAATGCTCACCGTCATATCCAGTGAACAGAAGGAAGTGATCATCGGCCACGATCAACCGATCGTCATCATCGGGGAACGCATTAACCCGACCGGACGCAAGAAGCTCGCGGAAGCCCTCGAGCGCGGGGACATGGGCCCGGTGCAGCAGGACGCAATAACACAGGTCGCTGCAGGCGCGCAGGTGCTCGACGTAAACGTGGGAATCTCGGGCGCGGACGAGAAGGCGCTCATGGTGGACGCGCTCCACGCGGTGCGTGAAGTCACGGACGTGCCGCTCT
Organism: Deltaproteobacteria bacterium; assembly: GCA_037380965.1. Lineage (GTDB taxonomy): Bacteria > Desulfobacterota > Desulfomonilia > Desulfomonilales > Desulfomonilaceae > JARRRG01. Next base: position 2,143 of record JARRRG010000414.1, on the reverse strand, counting down.
GCATCGATTCAGCCAATCCCGAGGTGTTAGCCGCGGGTCTTGAGGTATACAAAGGCAAGGCACTCATCAACTCGGTCAACGGCGAGGAGGCGAAATTAGGGGAAGTGCTGTCTCTCGCGGCTCAATACGAGGCCGCGGTGGTCGCGCTGACCATGGACGACAACGGCATTCCGACCGACGTTGCCTCACGTCTTGCCATTGCAGACAAAATCATCAACGAGGCAGCCAGGCTGGGTATGCCCCCCGAGGATGTGATCATCGATCCCCTGGCCATGAGTGTCGCGGCGGACGATCAGGCGGGCCTGGAGGCTTTGACCGCACTCAGCCGCATTCGCGAAACCTTTGGGGTGAACCAGACCATCGGCGCCAGCAATATCTCGTACGGGCTTCCTGAACGCCACGCGGTGAACAGTGTATTCCTCGCCATGGCCGTGGTGAACGGGCTGACCTGTCCCATTACCGATCCCACGGTCTGGGAAATAAAACGAACCCTGCTGCTGACCGACCTCTTTCGCGGTGTCGACGAGTTCTCCATGAACTTCATCACCGCGTACCGTGAGCAGTTTCCCGAAGAGGAGTAAGCCTCCGTTACCCTATGAACAACAAAAGGAGAGAACATCTTATGGCTGACCTGGAACGCATCAAGGAGGCGGTAAACAAAGGTAAGCGCAAGGAAATTCCGGAGCTGATCCAAAACGCGCTGGACGAGGGCGTCGACCCGCAAGTCCTCATCGACGATTACCTCATTGAGGCCATGAAAGAGGTGGGTGCCCGCTTCGAAGCGAAGAAGATATTTGTGCCCGAAATGATGATTGCCGCTCGAGCCATGCAGGCCGGCCTGGATGTGATCAAACCGATCATCGTGGCCCAGGGCGAGAAAACCGGGAAGCTCGGGACGGTGGTGCTCGGAACCGTGTTCGGCGACCTGCATGACATCGGAAAGAACCTGGTCGTGCTCATGCTCGAGAGCTCGGGCTTTGAGGTGCACAATATCGGTGAAAATGTGCCTCCCGAAAAATTCCTGCATAAGGCCGCGGAGGTTGAGGCTGACGTGGTCGGGTTGTCCAGTCTCCTGACTTCAGGCGATCCCTATGTAAAGGCCACGGTCGAGGCGTTCAGGGAAAGCGATCTCGCGGGCAAGGTCAAGGTCATCTGCGGCGGAGCCGCGGTAACCGAGAAATTCGCGATGGAACAATGCCGCGCGGACGGCCATGCCCGAGACGCGGTGGCCGCGGTCTCGCTCACAAGAAAATTGTTGAATCTCGATTGATCCCTTGACACAGGGGCTCTTAATGGGTGACTCGTTTGCCCCTGCGAGACTCGAAGGTCTGAAATCCGACACGGGAGTTTGAAGGAATGAGAACCGCAACGGAACGGGTAGCCGTTTTCGCAAGAAACCATCGCGAATATCTGCAGGGAGCAGCGGAAAGAAATTTGGCTAGTCCAGAGCGGTTTACAACGTTCCGATCGGCAAAGAAATGGTCAAGAGCTCATAGTGCCATCGAGGAACAAGGGCCAATGAGGATTTACTTCGCTCCGGTGAGAGGCCGAGACGGCGTCGAATATGAGGCGATTCTTGAACAGGTCCATCTGGATCCAAAAAAAGATGACCCCATCACGAGAAAAATCTTAGCATCAGAACTTGAGGCCACTCGCAAAGAGCGGCTATGGGAGCAATACGGTAAGGGAGTGCAGACGCTCTACGTCATCAGTCACTGCAGTCAATTGGCAGTTCCCTTCCCCATTTCGAGGCTTATCAAGGCCTCGGACCACAAACCTGTCAACGAAAAGTTCGGCTATAGCTATTCCATCATTCTTGAGTGCCAGCCAAACAACGCCAGAGACCTCGAATTGCATCCCGGGGAAGTGTCTGAGACAAGAAAATACGTTGAGGGTGCTACCAGAACGGTATCAGTCGTCGTCTACGAGCGTAACCCTGCTGCCCGGGATGCCTGTATCAAGCACTACGGGTGCAGCTGCGCAGCATGTGGCTTTGACTTTGAGCAAAAGTATGGTCAAATTGGCAGCGGCTTCATACACGTTCATCATCTCAAGTCGCTTTCCGAATTGGAGGAAGCATACGTGGTAGATCCGATTCAAGATTTGCGGCCGATCTGCCCAAACTGCCACGCAATGATCCATA
>JARRRG010000413.1:0-3514 GCA_037380965.1 Deltaproteobacteria bacterium | reverse complement strand
TCACAAACCCCGTCATGCAGCGGACCGCTCGCAAAGTCTTGGATCAATTGGCCGGAAAGGCGTCATCCCGGATCGCATCGTTCATCAAGCATCAAAGGGAGTGGGTCCGTACCCATACCGTTTATGGTAAGGTCCAGGCATTCAGGTAGCTCGCGGGGGCAGGACTCCACACCGCGAAAAAGGTGAACCGAACCCTTCCCCATGCCCGGACGAGCACGACTGCCCGAGATCGTGACTGTCCCGGTGGCAGGTCCCGGGCCGCGGCCGGTGGGCAAATCTGCAGATAACCGAGTGAATGTGGAAGCCCGGTGGTGAGATCGATCATCCTCAAGAAGAGCGACCGCGGAGAAGCGGATGAGCTCGTGGTCTTCTTGTCGCGAGACCTCGGATGGCTGCGCGGGGTGGCCAAGAATTCCAGAAAGAGTCGCGTGCGATTCGGGGGACACCTCGAGCCCTTCTCGCTTGTGGACCTGGCGGTGCGGCCCCGCAAGAAAGACCAACTCGTCTGGATTGATGAATCGCAGGTCATCAAAGGCTACCTCGGGATAAGATCCGACATTGGAAAGGTAGCCCTTGCCGCTTATTTTTTTGAACTGGCTTTGATTTTCCAGGCCGAGGAGCAACCCGACCCCAATCTCTTTGATTTCCTCCACGGAGTCCTGGAAAAGCTTGAGGGCTCCGAAATGAAGCCCCTCCCCTTCATGCTCGACGAAATCCGATTACTTGGTCTCCTCGGATACGGGCCGAGATTCGATTCCTGCCCCCGATGTGGTGAACCTCACAAACCGGGAGAGAAGGCTGTCTTTTCCCTCAGCCTTGGCGGAGCGTGTCATTCAGGGTGCGTTCCCGAGGGAGACGCGGGATTAATCCTGTCGCCGGACACAATGGCGTTGGTGCGCAGGGGTCTCGAAGTCGACGCCGAAGCCGCGTCACGCCTCAGGTTGGGGCACAAAGGCATGAAAGAGCTCCGAAACGTGCTCTCCCAGTTCGTGAGGTATCTCCGAGGGCGAGAGGTCAATTCGCTGGTATTTCTGGAAAAGACAGGAGTCTGGTCGCGAGATGCTTGACAGAAGGGCTCACACCCGATCCTCGCCAGCCAACGGTTCTGTTACTGAGATCGAGCGTCGTGGACGAGGGGGACGATGGTAAATCGACCGACAGCTTTTCAGTAGAGATTGGATGCGTGTTCCGGGGCCGCGTGCTTGGTGGGCAGCCGCAGGATCAGGTCCACTCGTGACTGTGCCTTCTCCCCGGCCGAGGCTTCCGCAGCCGGGGTCTCCGAGGCCGGCTGAAAAGCTTCCAGTTCGGACTTGAGCTTGCTTATCTGGCCTTTCAGATCTTCAACATTCTTTCGTGCCTGATCAGCCTCTGATTGGAGCTTTTCGGCTGCTTCACGGTATTGGTCCCGCTCCTGAGTGGACTGTTCGACCTGACTTTGAAGCAGTTGAATCCCCTGTCGAAACTCTTCCCTTTCGCTTTGCGCCTTGTCCAGCTCTTGCTGTGTCTCGTCCAATTGCGCACGCAAACGGGACAATTCAGATTCTGCGCTTGCTTTGAGTTTTCCGGCATCAGTCGCCGCGGCTTTGAGAGTCTGAAGGAGTCCGGTCTTGTCTTCCACCTCGTGTTTCAGACGTTCCGCTTCCGACGATACCTGCTGGAGCTCATTGTTAAGCTTCTTCATCTCCGAGTCGAGCACGGCAACCCGCTTGTCGGCCGTGGCTTGAATCTCCTCGATTTTCGCCTTCAACATCTTGGCCTCGCGGTCCTTCGCGAGCGCATCCTCTTTCAGTGTCTCAAGTTCTTTTTCCTTCTCCCCAAGATCGCTGGTCAATTTGTCCAGACGCTCGCGCTCTCTCTTGGCCTTGTACTCGGCAAGCGCTTTTGTCGCCATGAGTTCGATCCGTGATTGCTCGTCGAGTCCTACACGTCCTTGAGCGGCCCCGGAAGGCTTGCGCTCGACCCGGCGATCGGCCACCGCAGCGCGCTTTCCCTGTGCCGCACCGCTCACATGCTGTTGGACTGATTCTTGCGATCCCTTCGCCGGTGGGGAAATCTCCTTCTGAGATCGAGCGGACTGGGACTCGGTGCTGGAGGCCGCTTCCGTGCCGGCTCCCTTATTGGTTTGGGACTTTTCCACTTTCGTATTGCCGCATCCTTGTACCAACAAGATCATGCTCAGGAAGACCATCAGGCCGTATGACAAAGAGTTCATGCGTAAACTCCCCTTTTTCATAATACAATGGATCGCAAACTAGCGTCTCTTGTCATCTGCCACTCTTCGCGACCTGACAGAGCAGAAGGAAGCACGTCAGTCTGTCCCGATGCGCGTTCCGGCGAAGTAGTCTGACGTCAAGAATAGTTGAGTCGCGGCGCATCAAACTCTGTTAAAGTATAGAGGATCGCTTAGCCTTTAGTCAAGAAAAACCGGTAAATAACGGCTGAAACCGCGAAGTTTCTTGCGATCGTGCGTGCGTGTGACATCATCTTCCAGAGCCGCTCCCTGCCAATCTCGGAACATGGCCGCCCTGTGAAAGCGTTGCTGCCGCGCAATAGCAGGCCGTACGCATTTCGTACGATATGACTTCCCCATGCCTCATGTACGGGGGCTCGCACCATTCGTTGAAGGGCGTGAGAAATTCCTCGTACTCGCGTGGGGCGCTAGGCTCGAGACTCGTTCCGCGCAGGGAGGACCGCGGAACTTCTCACTCAGACCAACCAACGGTACCCGGTCGGAGTGTCCGTCCCGATCGAGGTGCGGTTCCGGCAGCCGGCAAGGACCGATCCCCACCGTCGATTTTGCGACAGGAATAAATCGCGACGGTGCTACGTGTTCTTGAGCGTGTGAGCACCCTTCAACCCCTCGATCTTGACATTCGATCTCTAGATCTGTTATGGAAATTCGGATGTTCTAAAGCGATGCAGCTCTCCTCGCATCGGCACGCATCCACCATACCAGCGAGCTTGGTCGGCCTTATCGCCCGAATGGACTCAGATAAAATCCGGGGTGGGAAGGATTTCGTGTCAAGAAAACCACGAGAGAAAAACCGGGAGCCACAGATGTTTCACAGGAGGTCTTTGGTCGCGGGGTACGTACGTCTACTATCGGTTGAGGGGGTCTGAACATGTCGTTGAACTTTGATCTTCCCAAAGATGCAGAACTAACCAGGAAAGTCGTCCGCGAATTTGCCGAGAAAGAGATTGCGCCGGTTGCCCAGGAGTTGGATGACAAGGAAGAGTTCTCGTATGACCTGACTCGCAAGATGGGTGAGCTCGACTTTTTCGGTCCCTTTGTATCCGAAGAGTATGGTGGTAGTGAGGTCGGGTACCTCAATTACATCATCACTGTCGAGGAAATCGCACGGATCGATGGGTCGCAGGCCGCCACAATAGCCGCGGCGAACTCCCTCGGAATTGCGCCGATCTACTACTTCGGCAGCGAGGAGCAGAAGCGGAAATGGTTGCCCGATCTGTGTGCGGGCAAGATTTTGTCCTCCTTTGGGCTGACCGAGCCCGA
>JARRRG010000412.1:0-4082 GCA_037380965.1 Deltaproteobacteria bacterium | reverse complement strand
AGGAATGTCCTCAATGATGACTGATAAAAGGAGAACCTTCTCGTGTAACACCTGATTGAATTTCAGGTGATGGAGCAGCATGGGGGGAGTTCCTCTGGGATTGCCCGACATGAAGATGGCTGTTCCGGGGACTCGTAAAGGTTGTTGTTTAGCGACCAGGTGAACGAATTCGTCCACCGAGATCATGCTTTCCTTGAGGCGCTCCCTCACAATCTCCCGCCCTTGTTTCCAGGTGACCATGAGCCCGAAGACGAGTCCTCCTATGAGCAGCGGTACCCATCCGCCTTGGACGATTCTGAACATATTCGCGCCAAAGAAGGCAGTGTCCACCACGAGAAAGGACGCGGTAACCCCTATTGCAGCAAGCCTGCTCCAGTGCCATCGCTCCCGAGCGACTCCATAGGCCAGGATTGTGGTGATGACCATCGTGGTCGATACGGCTACTCCATATGCTGCGGCCAGGCCGCTCGAATGGCGAAAGCTCACCACAAGTAAGATCGTGGCGATCATGAGCAGCCAATTTATGCCCGGAATATAGATTTGGCCAATATGTTTCGCAGATGTCTGGCAATGACCGTGGCCAGAGTGGCAAGAATCACCAGGGGATACAACGCCCATCCGGGAGCCAGATGATAGAACGGCTGCGTCACCTCTTTTGGGTGCGACAGGAGCAGGGCTCCCTGACCGAGATAATTGAGCATCAAAGACGGTAGGACCAGTGCAAACCACGCCAGTCGAACCGCGCGCACCGTAAAGTGCCCCATGTCTGCGTACAGCGCCTCGCCGCCGGTAACAACCAGAAAGACCGCGCCCAGGACAAGGAATCCTTGGAATTGATTGTGCAAAAAGAAGCGAGCCCCATGAATCGGATTGAGTGACGTGAGCACCTGTGGCTCGAAAAGGATTCCCCTGATCCCCAGCACGGCAATGGTCGAGAACCAGATCAACATTATCGGTCCGAAAACGCTCCCCACCCCGGCCGTGCCTCGGGTCTGGAACACAAACAACAGAGCCAGAATAATCACGGTGATGGGAACCACGTAAGAATCGAACGCGGTGGTCGCGACCGTCAAACCTTCGACCGCACTGAGAACCGAGATGGCTGGTGTAATTACCCCGTCTCCATAGAGCAACGCGGCTCCGAAAACCCCCAAGGCCAATATGAGCCAACGACCTTGCGACGGATTCTTTTGCCAGGGGGACAACAGAGCCATGAGTGCCAGTATGCCGCCCTCCCCTTCATTGTCCGCCCGCATTACGTAGGTCACATACTTGATGGAGATGACGATGATGAGCGACCAGAATATGAGGGAGAGCACGCCCAGAACGTTCAGGGCCGTCGGGGGAATGGGATGCCAACCGAGAAAACATACGCGAAGGGCATAAAGGGGACTGGTTCCGATATCACCGAATACCACACCGAGCGCAGTCAGAGCCAGTAACAGCTGCCCTCTGATTGGCGGCTCCTCGCCACCGGCCGGTTCCCGTCCCCGAAGCTTTTCCGGTTCTTCGCCAACCACCTGTTCCGTCTGTTCCTCGGCCATTGTCTGCGTACTCCCCAATCAGACTTTATAGCCTACGGCTGGCGGAAGCTGAATATTTTTCATGAACCCACCGGTCATTACTCCGAACCTTCCCCGTCTCGCTCTTGGACGTCGCATCACCTGTTCCACCGATTCACCTGGTCCGGGGTCGAGAACCAGTTTCTCGATGATTCACACGTCCGGGTGGGACGGGAGCGTTCAAAGGGCATGGAGCGAATCTCCCCGCCACCTCTTTACCTCGTCGCCGGAAACCTGGAGAGCGCCACGCTCTTCCTCCGCCTGTTTGCGGCTGGTGATGTCAGCCAAGAAGACCGGGGCCGCTCACGTGGCATCTCCGTCAGCCGGTATCGCCCGCAAGTCTATCACAAGGCTAAAGAGAAGCGCACGTCCATCATTGCTCGATCAACACTTTGGTGGAGCGCCCGGTATGAGGCGGCACGGTACGTGTCTATGTTTACAGCAATTTCATGATATTCGCGTTCGAGGAGCAGCGGGAGAACATCTATCTGTCTTCCACGGGAACAAGCTGAATCTCATATATGTAGGGCCAGCATTTCCCGGTTACCAGTAGGTGCCCCGTCTTCTTATCATAGGCAATACCATTGAGAACATAGGGATACTTGAGCTTCGCCGGGTCGGGATTGAGGCCCGACAGATCGATCCACCCGGTTATTTTTCCGGATTTCGCGGATATTTTCGCGATGAACAGTGTCTGCCAAACATTGGCATAAATCGATCCGTCAACATATTCAAGTTCGTTGAGAAAGCCCACGCGGCCAACCGTGTCGGCGGCGATGATATAGTGCGTTACCTTCATCGTCGAGGGATCCAGGAAGATCAGTGCCGAGGATCCATCACTCATGATCAGGTGTGTGCCGTCGTTGGTCAGTCCCCAGCCTTGAGCAGGATATTGAAATTCTCGTTTCAATGTCAGATCGTTCTTATCATACACAAAGCCGGTATTTGACAAATAAGTCAGTTCATAGACCTCATCGCCCAGCACGGTTATACCCTCACCAAAGTACCGTGGAGCCAAGACTTTTTCTTCCAGGACAGCGCCGGTTTCAAGATTTCGTTTGGTCAATGTGGACCGGGTGAACAAGCCGGTGCCTTCATACAATGAGCCTCCGCTCATGACGAGGCCTTCTGTATAGGATGTTGTATCGTGAGGATACTTTTTAATGATTTTATACCTGTAGACGGGAACATCCTTTTGTTCCATGATTCGGTGCGTGGTGACTTGTACCCTGTCTCTGGGATCCTCTTTGGCTTGAACGGTACCCGGATTGACGCACATTGCCAGTATGGTGAAAGCAATTTCTGATAGTGCCACAACGGTGATAATACGCAGAGCCGACACTGTTCCTCTCCTCCCGAAATTGTGTTAAGGCCTTGCCGTTACAGAGATAGTGCGGGTCGAAGAACGGTCGCGGACTGGTTCCCCGACCCAACAAATCGAGTGCGGTCCCCCACAATGTCTGAGCGGGGCAAGGCAGTGGTCGCGTTGATGGAAGGCCCTGTTTGCTTGTTCTTGACCGTACTTCACGGAACGCCCTCGGTCAACAGTACGGTCACCGATCGCGCCGTCCCGCAAGCCGGCTGGCATCGTAGGGCCGAAAGCAAGGCCGCGGCCGGATCGGATAAGCACGTAACCACTTGACTGTTCGCTTGCTTCCCGGGCACTTTCCGCCGGATGATGCGGAGAGGTGGGGGCTACTCGCTGATGCTCTTCATCCTTCAGGTATCGTGAAATAAAATGTGGAACCTACGCCTACTTCAGATTCCACCCAGACGCGGCCTCGATGCCGCTCCACCACTTTCTTAACGATGGCAAGCCCTATCCCGGTGCCGTCATAGTCGCTTCTCTTGTTCAGCCGCTGGAAGATCGCGAAAATCCGATTCAGATACCGGGATTCGATGCCCAGGCCATTGTCCTTCACGGAAAAGATCCACTCGCTCGCGTTCTTCCTCGCGGAGATGTGGACCCGCGGCGGTTCCCCTCCACGAAATTTGATGGCATTCCCGATCAAATTCTGGAACACCTGGAGCAGTTGCACGTCGTCTCCCATAACCGTGGGAAGAGGATCATGGGTGATGGCGGCTCCGGCATCGGCAACCGCTGAGGCGAGATTTCTCAGAGCCCGCTTCAATATCTGCTCGCAGTCTATCGGCGCGGGCGGCTTTCCACGAGTTCCGATACGGGAATAGGTCAAGAGATCTTGAATAAGCGCTTTCATACGTACGGCAGAGTCGACGGCATAGTAGATATATTGGTCCGCGTCCGAGCCGAGACTGTTCTTGTATTTCTTCTCCAGAAGCTGCAGGCAGCCCGCGACGTTGCGAAGAGGCTCCTGCAAATCGTGGGATGCCACATACGCGAACTGTTCGAGGTCCCGGTTCGATCGAACCAGGTCCTTATTCACCAGGGCCAGCTCTTCGGCTCGGCTTCGCAAAAGATCTTGCATCCTGTTACGTTCCGTTGTGTCACGGTAGAGACATTGAATCAAATTGTCCGCAACGCGTCTCCCACTCAACTCC
>JARRRG010000411.1:0-3515 GCA_037380965.1 Deltaproteobacteria bacterium | reverse complement strand
TTCCTGCTTGTCAATGACTCCGTCCGAATTCGCGATTGCCATGATCTCGTCATACTCACTATTTGTGAGCCGGCCGTCCTGTATCGCTTTCTTGATTATGGCTGAGAGTCTCCCTCCCGTTTCGCCGCTTCGCTGCATCGCGTACCTCCTTCGTTTCACCTGTCCCTTCATGCAAACCGCATTGACGTGAGTATTTCCCGGAATTCCCCTTCATGCGGGCCTCTCTTCCCACAAACCACTCGCGGGCCGCATCTTCCCTGACGCTTTCCTCTGAGCGTGGAGCTTGATCGCCTCTTCATTCTCAAGGTAACGGGAATCTCCCTACCGAAGAAAAGAGCAAGGCCCCTGAACCGCCACAGGTCCAGGTGTTTGCGAGAAGCGGGAACATTTCGTCGTCTTCAATCAAATAACTTTATAATTGCCCCCTGGTAATGTAAAGCAGAAACCGATAAGCGTGCTCTCTCCCTTTGCGCTCCCTAGAACAGGGACACGTGCCCGAAGGTCAAGATTACCTGGCCTAACCACGGGACATTCTGACCTGGTCCGCGACAGACCCTCGGTGACGCGTGAACCGTCCCTGACGTTGTTCATAGGTGTCCTCAGGTCCTTAACCACTTGTCGTCAAAGGGGCGACCCGCGTCAGGCAGGACGTCTCTCACGTTCATTCCGTGCTTTCTTGCAGAGACGGGTCGTAATCTCATCGGCCCTTGGCGATTGCGAGATCCGGATCGCTCCGAGAACCTCTCTCGCCCCCCTGTTTCTTCAATCTTCCATCCACCGGGCTGCAAAGTGAGCAGCCAGTAGTGTCGGGCGAATAGTGGAGTTATTGTACAGAGGTGCGCTTATGAATTATAGCGTTATGTCTCATAAGACATGAGCCTTTCTCGCAAATTATTAAGAAAACCCACTAAATATCAATAGCCTATAAATCCTACTAAAATATTCGATATTGACCGAATATTTCGAGATAACCTATCCTAATCACGTAAGTTGCGTCCTACATGCAAGCGTTTCCACGGCAAACCCTTCACTAACCACAGCCAGATTGAGAGACCATGATGACACCCGGCTGGCTCCAGCTCGTGTTCCCGGTTCATCTTTTGTGGACTGCCGGTTTTGGTCGTCACCCCCCCTGAGTTGGGGGCCGTGAGGCCCTTCGCCAGAGACGAGAAGATCGGCATTTTTTCCTGAAACGAGGAAGGAGAGTACATCAATGGAAGTAACACGCCGCGGGTTCCTTGTGATCTCCGGTGCTCTGGGGGCAGGCGTGGCGCTCACCACTTTGGGAATCGACATCAGACCGGCCAGGGCCTATGCCCAAGCCGTGAAGATGGAGAAGATGAAAAGCGCCAAGCCCTCGACCACGATCTGTCCCTATTGTGCAGTTGGTTGCGGACTTATTTGTAGCACCGATACGAAAGCAGGAAAAATCATCAACATTGACGGTGATCCAGATCACCCGATCAACGAAGGAACTCTTTGCGCCAAGGGCGCGGGGCTCTTCCAGATCACTTCCAACAATCCCAATCGCTTGAAGAAAGTGCTCTATCGAGCTCCGAAGAGCGACAAATGGGAGGAGAAGAGCTGGGACTGGGCACTGACTGAGATCGCCAAGAGAGTCAAGAAGACGCGTGACGAGTATTTTATGGCCAAGAACGACCGGGGCCAAGTCGTAAATCGGGTTGAGGCAATAGCCCATGTGGGAAGTGCCGCGCTCGACAACGAGGAGTGCTGGCCCCTTCAGGCAATGATGAGGGCACTGGGGCTTATATTTATCGAGCACCAGGCCCGGATATGACACAGCGCCACTGTTGCGGCTCTGGCAGAGTCGTTCGGGCGCGGCGCAATGACAAATCACTGGATCGATATCAAAAACAGTGATGTGATACTCGTAATGGGCAGCAACGCTGCCGAAAACCATCCCATCAGCATGAGATGGATAATGAGGGCGAAGAAACATGGTGCCCAGCTGATTTCCGTGGATCCTCGATTCACCAGAACATCGGCAAAAGCCGATTTTTACACGGCCCTTCGTTCGGGAAGCGATGTCGCGTTTCTCGGCGGTATGATCAACTACATGCTGAACAATGGGAAGTATTTCAAGGAGTACGTTGCTAATTACACGAACGCTGCCTTTATTCTCGGGGACAAGTACGGCTTCAAGGACGGCCTCTTCTCGGGGTACAATCCGGCGAAGCGGAAGTATGACAAGTCCTTTTGGGCTTTCAAGCGGGATGCAAAAGGAGTCGCCCAAAGAGACCTCACACTGAAACATCCCCGCAGCGTCTTTCAGCAGCTCAAGAAGCATTACTCACGGTACACCGTCGAGAAGGTCTCCGAGATCACGGGAACCCCGGTCGAGGATCTGAAGACTGTATGGGAAACCTATGCCTCGACTGCGAACAGAGACCGGAGCGGGACCATCATGTACGCAATGGGATGGACGCAGCATACGCTCGGGGTCCAGAACATTCGTGCCATGGCCATAATCCAGCTCCTCTGCGGAAACATCGGGATTCCTGGAGGCGGAGTCAACGCGCTGCGCGGGGAATCCAACGTGCAGGGCTCAACTGATCATTGCATTCTCTTCCATATCTGGCCGGGATACCTGAAGAACCCGAGGGCTTCCGACACAAGTCTGGCCGTGTACAACAAGAAGTACACGCCCAAGTCCGGTGATCCCCTTTCAGCCAACTGGTGGGGGAATTACCCGAAGTACTCGGTAAGCCTCCTCAAGTCCTTTTTCGGAGACAAGGCCACCAAGAAGAATGGGTTCGGTTACGATTGGCTGCCGAAACTGGATGACGGTCAGAACGCCTCGTGGTTGAACCTCTTTGATCACATGTACGGAGGCAAGATCAAAGGCTTCTTCGCGTGGGGTCAAAACCCCGCGTGCTCCGGCGCGAATGCCAACAAGGTCCGTGTGGCTCTCGGTCAGCTTGACTGGTTGGTAAACCTCAACATCTTCGATAACGAGACCGGGTCCTTCTGGAAAGCACCGGGGCAGGATCCCAAGAAGATCAAGACCGAAGTCTTCATGCTGCCCGCGGCTGCCTCCGTGGAGAAAGAGGGAAGCATCACCAACAGCGGCCGGTGGGCCCAGTGGCGGTACAAGGCCGTTAATGCTCCCGGCGACGCACGCCCCGACGGCGACATCATGACCGAGCTGATGATCAAGATTAAAGAGCTCTACAAGAAGGAGGGAGGTAAGTTCCCGGAACCGATCTTGAACCTGAAATGGGACTACATCACCAACGGCAAGTTCGACAGCACGAAGATGGCTAAGGAGATCAACGGCTATTTCCTGAAGGATATGGAGGTCAAGGGCAAGAAGTTCAAAAAGGGCGATCTCGTTCCTTCTTTTGCCTTCCTCCAGCCCGATGGGAGCACTTCGAGCGCGAACTGGCTCTACTGCAACAGCTACACCAACAAAGGCAACATGATGGCTCGCAGGAACAAGCCCGACCCCACGGGTCTTGGCCTGTTCGCAGAGTGGTCGTGGTGTTGGCCGGTGA
>JARRRG010000410.1:0-3516 GCA_037380965.1 Deltaproteobacteria bacterium | reverse complement strand
GTGACGGAACATGACAACAAATCGTTACCATTCGATTTCCGCTGAACCCGCTCGGGTCCGTTTGGTGTTGGATTCGGTCGGGCCGTCAGGGAGGTGAAAGAACACTTCTCCGATCCGGCGCTTCCAGAGTATTGCGAGGGCTTGTTATTATCTTTCGATTGGGTTAACGTCGACCTATTCATGCGGAATTTTCAATCAAACAGAACAAGAAGACCATCCGCCCGGCATCGTCCTGTATCTCAACAGAGGAAAAAGGCCCGTCGCGGGCTGAGCCGCGAAAGCAAATCTCCCCCCCGTCTCAATCGCGAGACAGCTCGACTCCTATCTCACATAGGTAAACCGGAACCAAAGCCCTTTACCCCTGATCCCTTTCAGGTGGAGGCAGTGGAACAAATAGTCAAAGAGGACGTTCTCGTGAGCGCCCCTACTGGCTCCGGTAAGACCTGGATTGCCGTTGAGGCTGCAAAACAATACCTCGCCATGGGATGCTCGATCTGGTACACCACGCCGTTGAAAGCTCTTTCTAATGCCAAGTATGAGGAATTCCGTGAAATATTCGGGACTCATCAGGTGGGAATACTCACCGGTGACCGAAAAGAGAACCCCGACGCGCCCGTGATCGTAGGGACAACTGAGATCCTCCGGAACCAGCTCTACGACTCGATGCATGCGGGATCAGACCTCGGCGTAGACCTTGTAATCCTGGACGAGGCCCATTACCTTGGCGACCCGGATCGAGGCGTAGTGTGGGAGGAGGTCATCATCTACTTGCCTGAACGGGTACGGCTCCTCCTCTTGTCTGCAACAATCCCCAATGCAGCCGTGATTGCCCGGTGGCTCGGTCGGATTCGCCGGAAATCGTGTGCGGTCGTGCGATCGGACATTCGTCCCGTACCGCTCTACGTGCTCTTCAGAACTCCTCAGGGAGAGTTGACGCCGTTCCTGCGCGGCAAGAAACTCTATCCCAGGGCCGCGGCCTTTGCCGAAGCCGTACGGAGAAGGAGAAAATTCGCGGATTCTCGCGAGACCGATATCAACGGTATTGTCGAGACGCTCCGTGAGTTCAAGCTCCTGCCGGCCATCGTATTTCTTAAGTCCCGGGCCGACTGCGACAGAGCGCTGGTAAACCTGCGCCCGTCTCCTCTTGCGCCGGAGGATGGGGGCTTCGCCCGGGTCCTCGAGGAGAAACTGAAGCTCTATCCCGAACTGGAGAACCAGCGTCAAATCAGGCGCCTTGCCGAGTGCCGGGCGGGCTCACATCATGCGGGTCAACTGCCCACATGGCGACTGCTGGTAGAGAAGATGATGGCTCTCGGACACCTCGAGGTGATTCTCTCCACCTCCACCGTGGCCGCGGGTGTTAATTTTCCCGCCCGTACCGTGGTGATACTGCAAAGCGACCGCTTCAACGGTCAGTCCTTCGTCGAGCTCACCGCCACTGATTTCCACCAGATGACCGGCCGGGCCGGTAGACGGGGAATGGATAATGCCGGATTCACGCTCGTGGTACCGGGGCGATACCTTGACGTGAAGGTGGTGAAGGAGTTGCTCCTCTCCGATCCCGAGCCCCTCCAATCGAAAATCACGGTCAGCTTCTCGATGATATTGAACCTGTTACTTTCTCACGATCCGGAAGGTGTGAGGGCCCTCCTGAAACGTTCCTTCGCGTCTTTCCACGAGGATGCCCGACGAGCCCAAAAGGTTCACAGGAGACTCCTCAAGGATTTCAATAAGCACCTCAGCTTCCTCGAGGAACTGGATTATGTGGATGAACGAGGGGTCCCCACCTATGATGGAAAATGGGCGGCAAGACTCAGGCTGGACCATCCTCTGATTATCGCCGAGCTCATCAGAAGCGGCGCTTTCGACAATCTGGAGCCACAAGAATTGGCAGCGGTTGTAGCACCCTTTGTGCAGGACAAAGACAAGGAAATCGTTGTAAGCAGAGAACTCTGGGAGGCTACCAGGTCGCTGTGGAAGAGATTTCGGAGCATGATGAAAGGACTCAAGCCGTTGATGGGATTCATGGTCGCCAGGGGCTTTGATGTGCCGCCGGTGATGTTCTGGCCTGCCGCCTCGGTCTACCTCTGGGGTGAAGGCGTTGAATGGGACACGCTCACCGCTCACGTCGATGCGGATGAAGGGGACCTGGCAATGCTGATCCTTCGCACCGCAGACCACGTGAGGCAACTTGTATCACTCGAAGGTGAACAGCCCGGCCTCGCGGACGCGGCACGTCGGGCGCTTGAGATGCTCATGAGGCCTCCGCTGATTTGAAAGAGCAACTCGCCCTCTGACCGGCTCCTCATTGTCACTCGCCCGTGTATCTCGAGACAGAGCAGCCGCGGTGGCGTTTCGGCCAAAGAAAATCTCCCCCCTCTCACTTCAGGGCACGATGAATCCGTCCAGGCGGGCCGCTTGAGACAGGTTCCCGAACATATCATCGGATTGAGATTGAATTTCCCCGGTGCATGCTTCGAGGCCTCGGTAATAAACGCGAGTGAGATTCCCTCTATCAACGGTCTCCTTCGCCGAGGGATCCGCTTCGAAACGAAGATTTGACCGAGACGGCGCTCTTGCCTCGCACCCAGGTGACATCAGGGCCCAGGGCCAGGTAGGGACCGATTTCAGGGGATTTTTCGAGCAGAGAGAAGTATCTGTCACTCAAGAATTCAATCCGCATCGTCGGCAGGCTGGGACGGTAACGCGTGTCAACCCAGCCGTTCGCTTCAGGACGAAAGACCTTTCCGTTTATTCGGCGATAACCCTTTGATGTCACATCAGAAATAACGTGGGAATGCTTGAGGGTCCAGAGCGACTCCCCCAGGTCGATGGACGCGGAGGCAAGACGCGAAGGCGGGTTACGCGCGCCCGCCGGAATGGGTGTCCGGAACCCGAAATCTTGTGTGAGGCTGTCGATCTGTTTCTCGACCGACTGATCTGATCCGGCGGTCAATTCCATTTCAAGCAGTTGCGCGAGTCGGCGCATAGCCCATAGCGCCGGTATGTAGGGATTGCTCCGGTCGACTCGAGGAAACGGGAACCGCTTGGAGCAGGTCTGACGCCTTCCCTTGACTTTGGCGCTCAACTGCACCTCGGAAACCGTGTCCTCCTCGTCCGAGTAGCGGCCCAACACGATCATTCCGCTCGCATGAAAGAGGTCCGGGAGTGGATCGGGCTGAATGTGTTCCACGTCAACATCGTCAAAATGCAGGGTAAGTTTCGATAAGTGCGGGGGGGCCACGCCGGTGAAGAAACGATTCATTGCCGATTCAAAATTTTCCTTCCCGGAAAAATTCAGGCAGGTGCCCCGCGTGGCTACCGCCACTCGATCCAGGTTCGTTATGTCAATCGGGTCACCGAGTGCGAGAGCGAAGATCCGGGCCCCAAACCGGTTGTTGAGACGAACATCTTTTATTATGGTTTCATGATCTGTGATGCCGACAGTGGCCCGACCGTCTCCGACAAGCATCACAATCGAGCGCCTGCGCCGGGAATTGAACTGCTCGAGCGCGC
>JARRRG010000409.1:0-4377 GCA_037380965.1 Deltaproteobacteria bacterium | reverse complement strand
CCATCGAGGGAATGGAGGTGAGCTGAAAATGAGCCAATATCAGCTTCTCAGCACAAGGGCTCCCCGGCTGGACGCACCGGCCAAAGCCACCGGCAAGGCGAAATACGCAGACGATTTGACTATACCCGGGATGCTTTATGGAGCGATTCTCCAGAGTCCGATAGCGCATGGTCGAATCCTTCATATTGACACCTCCAAGGCCAAGAGACTGCCCGGTGTCAAGGCGGTCGTAACGGCCAAGGAGGGGGGACCGGTGAAGTACGGTGTTTCTCCGGCTCGGTACGATGTACCCTGTTCGCGTTTGACAAAGTCCGTTATGTCGGGGACGAAATCGCGGCCGTCGCGGCCGTGGACCAGGCCACCGCGACGGAAGCCCTCGAGCTGATCAAGGTGGATTACGAGGAGCTCCCCGCAGTCTTCGACATGTTTGAGGCGATGAAAGAGGGCGCGCCACAGGTTCACAGCGAGTTTCAGGGAAATATCAATGCAGAGGTTCACCAGGAGTTCGGCGACACTGAGGCGGCATTGGCCGAATGCGATCTCGTCGTTGATCACACCTTTCTCAACAAACGGCAGGACGCGGCCTTCATAGAACCCCATTCGTGCATTGCCGTGTTTGACCAGGACGGCAAGCTCACGCTGCACTCGTCCACCCAGGTGCCCCACTACGTGATGAGGACGCTTGCCATGGTCCTGCAGATCCCGGTGGGCAATGTTCGGGTGGTCAAACCCTATGTGGGCGGTGGATTCGGGCCCAAGGCCGAGGCCACACCGCTGGAGATGAGCGCTGCCCTGCTCTCCAGGGAAACGGGCAAGCCCGTAAAGATGAACTATTCGAGAGAGCAGGTTTTTCTCCACATTCGAGAGAGCAGGTTTTTCTCCACAGCCGCGCCAGACATCAGTTCTATGCCGAGATGAGTCTGGGGGTGATGAATGATGGGACCATGGTGGCGCTTAAGAACAAGGCCATACTGGATGGAGGCGCGTACACCAGTTTTGGCATCGCGACGGTGTACTATGCGGGTTCGCTGCTGGGAGGACTCTACAAGCTCAAGGCCATGAAATACGACGGCTGGAGGGTCTACACCAACAAACCGGCCTGCGGCGCGCAGCGCGGCCACGGGGGAGTGGCCCATCGGGCCGCGTTCGAGCAGGTGATCGACATGTGTGCGAAAAAGCTCGGACTGGACCCCATCGAAATGAGACTCAAGAACACCATGAGTACGGGTGAAAAGACCCTCAACGAGTTCGATATGTCCAGTCTTGGCATGAAGGAATGCATCCAGGCCGTACGGGACGGGTCAAACTGGGATAGCAAGAAGGGCAAGCTCCCCAGGGGTAAAGGAATCGGCATGGCCTGCGGATTTTTCATTTCCGGAGCCGGTTATCCCATTTACCGCTCCGACACCTACCATTCAACGGTTGTCATCAAGGTGAGCGAAGACGGAGGCATCGTCAATGTGCTCACCGGCTCTGCTGAAATCGGCCAGGGCTCGGATACCGCCATGGCGATGATCGCGGCCGAGACCCTCGGAATTCCTCTTGAAAACGTGAGGGTTACCTCGGGCGACACCGAGCTGTCCGTAGACCTGGGCGCGTATTCGAGTCGCCAGACGCTCATGACCGGTCATGCCACCAAGCAAGCCGCGGAGCACGTGAGAAGCCAGATCGTGGAAGTGCTCGCCGAATCCATGGGCTGCGATCCATCCGCGATCTCGTTCCGAGACGGACGCGTGTTTTTTAACGGCGGTCCCGGCGATTTCGAGGAGATCCGGCGGGCGTACATAAAAGAGCATCGGGGCTGGACCGACCCACCCGGGGGCGAGTACCTGACCTTCAAAGAAGCGGCACGGATGGCGTTCCTCGCACGTGGAACCGTCGTTGGAACCGGGAAGTACAAACCTCACAGACTGGGAGGGTCGTACAAAGGGGCTGCGGTGGGAACTTCCCCCGCCTATGGTTGTTCCGCTCAGGTCGTCGAGGTGAGCGTGGACCTGGACACGGGCGAAATTACCGTGGAAAAGATGACCGATGCACATGATTGCGGCCTCGCAATCAACCGGACCTCTGTTGAAGGCCAGATGGAGGGATCACTCTCCATGGGGCTTGGAGAATGCCTGTTCGAGGAAGTGAAGTTCGACTCACGGGGTCGTATTCTCAATGCATCGCTCGGGGAATACCGTATACCCACTTCGCTCGACATGCCCAACGTCAATACGATCATCGTTGAATCGAACGAGCCCAACGGTCCCTATGGCGCAAAGGAAGTGGGAGAGGGGGCCATCATGCCCACCATTCCCGCAATTCTCAATGCCATTTACGATGCCACCGGCGTGAGGATCAATGAATTGCCGGTCAGCTCCGAGAGGCTTTACATGGCGTTGCGTGCGAAGAAGGAGGGCTGATAACACGGAGCAGTGCACCCAGGTAGTACGATGGCCGGGCAATCGGCCCGGCCCCGGCAATCAGCGAGCCGGGGAGACGAAGAGAAGGATGAAGATTCCTGCAAGGAATCGGGTACCATGACTGCGGAAGAAAACCAGGCCACGGAGGCCGGCGGACTCAAGTTTATCCTGAACGGCTTTCCGGAGGAAATGAAAGGCTGTAGGCTCACCGTCCAGGAGCTCCTCGACAGGACACAGGAAGACGATCCTGCGGTGATCGTGGAGATCAACGGCCGATTCATTTACCGAAAAGACTTCAGCGACGTTGTTATACAAGATGGGGACCGGGTAGAGCTCGTACACCCTTCGTTCGGGGGATAACATCAATTCGGCCGTCGTCCCCGCGGCAGAGGAATCCATCCATCCTCTCGATTGGCTGTCATGTCAATCGCGTGCGGTAATTCTTGCCCGTCACCGGCACGGATGCGCGTCCGAGACGGTTCCGAGCGCACAGGCCGTTCGAATAACCGAGTGTGAAGCCATCTTATCTCTTTCGTCCGCGACTCTTGACCGGGATGGGGGAGGCGGGGAAAGATCACCCTTTTTGCCTCGATCTCGGGTCAGTCCGTCCTCATGGTGAGACGATCAGCGGTCAATTGCGCAGCGCGACACGAAAGGCGCTTATACCCTCTTTTGCCTTGAGCCGCGCGACGAGTTCGTCAGCCTTTTTTCCCGAGTCAAAGCTTCCCAGGTACAGACGATAGATGACACCGGTATTGGGGCGGGCAACGGGTCTCAGGAATACCTGGTAGCCCCGGGCCTTCCACTTGACTGCCCACTGGCGGGCCACTCCCGGATGGACAAACGCGCCGACCTGTACGGTGAATTTTTTTCCTCCCGGTTTGGGGCGAGGGAGATTCAATGCCACGTTGAAGCGCTGCTCGGGTGTGATCGAGCATACCGCCTTGTTTGTCGCGGATCGCTGTGCGGCTCTGCGTTTTCTGGTCTCCGCTGCCGGGGGAGGTGAGGCAGCGTGCTTGGCCGGAGGAGCATGGTGTTCTTCGGAGGCCTCTTGCTCGTCCGGAACGTCTTCGACTTCGCGCGGGTCATTCTGCACGGTCAGCTTGTTGTAGAACGTGACCTCGGGAGGCGCTTGAGGGGCGGCCTCTTCCTTACCCGAACCCGCCGGGCATCCTGGGAAGGGGAACTGGAGCTCCTGTTTGGAGGCGGTTGGAGGTCCGAACGCTTTCCGGGAAACCGAGAGACCGTCGAACATCGTGGCATTCAGGATGATAAGAACGATCATGGTGAGAACGGACGCAGCGACGGCAAGGGCGAGCCGACCGTTCTTCGGACCATCGCTCGCCGCGGGGACCGGCACGGAAGCCCTCTGTCGGGCTTGTCCCGGTTTCTTCTTCTGCTTCTTACGGATACCCAGCATCTGTTTCACATTCGCTCCGGAGCGCTGACCCCGAGGATCGCGAGGCCGTTCGCCACAACTTGCTTGACTGCCGCGGAGAGGTACAGTCTCGCCTTCTTGATACGCGGATCTTCTGTCAGCACCCTGTTGTCGTGATAGTACGCGTGAAAGAGGTCCGCCAGATCCACGAGATAAAACGTTATCCTGTGCGGCTCCAACGCGTCCGCAGCCTCTGAAAGCATGTCCGGAAAGTCAGCGAGATGTTTGATTATCTGCTGCTCTTCCGGCAAGGAGAGCGCGGTCAGGTCAGGGTCAGTCATGTCCGAGTCTATGCCCCGCTCGCTCGCTATCCTGAAGATGCTGGCCACGCGCGCGTGAACGTACTGAACGTAGTAAACCGGGTTGTCCCTCGATTGTTTCTTGGCAAGGTCGAGATCGAAGTCGAGGTGGCTGTCCGCGCGCTTGGTGAGGAAAAAGAATCGAGCCGCGTCGGACCCGACCTCGTCCAGGACCTCCTTCAACGTGACGAATTCGCCTGATCGGGTGGACATGGAGAGCTTTGTCTCGCCCCGG
>JARRRG010000408.1:0-4935 GCA_037380965.1 Deltaproteobacteria bacterium | reverse complement strand
GGTTCGACACTCCTCTCGCCAGAGGTACTTGTCTTTCCGTAAGGTTTCAGGTCGTGAGAACCTCGCGCGCGAGGCGCTTCCCCCATGAGCGTTTAGAAATCGAGGATTTCTGACAAGTCCATTCCGAATCTGCGCTTCAGATAGAGGCTGATGAACTCCATGATGGTGGGTTTGAAGGGCTTGCGGACCAGTCGCATGCCGGCCTGTCTTGGGGTGAGGCCGCCCTTCTTCATATTGCAGTCGCGGCAACAGGCGACCACATTCGTCCAATGGTTCGGACCGCCCTGTACTTTGGGGATGATATGATCGACCGTCAGGTCTCCTGGCGCTGCGTCTCGTCCGCAGTACTGGCACACGAAACCGTCGCGCGTCAGGATATTCTTTCGGGAAAACGGAACTTCTCTCCGGTAAATCTGCCGAATGAACTTTATGAGACGAACTACCGACGGCACCCGAAACGTTCGCGAGACCGTCCTAACGATCCTATCGGATTCTTTGACGATCTCCACCTTTCCCGTGCAAAGCATGGTCATGGCGCGCTGCCAAGACACCAAACCCAAGAACTCGTACGTGGCATTGAGGACGATGACGGTTTGCATGGGCAACACCCGAGTACATGAGATTGCCGAGACAAGGGAATCCCTTCAGCTCGAGCTGTTGATTCTCGTTTAACAAAGCCTCGGCTGGTGTGTCAAGAGCAAAGAAATCGATGTGATGCCCGGCACGTCGTCCTCTTCAGGCGCAGACCGCCGCCTCGTAGACCCCTGCCTGTCATAACCATTCTTCCGAGCTCGGAGGGGCTGTTAGAGGGACAGTTTGTACCGGGCGCGACCAAGAAACCCGAGTGTTCTCCATTATGAGGTTTTCGCTGCCATCCTTCTCAAGAAGGTAGGCATTGGATTCGCACATGACATTTCCTTTCAGTTCGCCAAGACTACACACACTCCTCAGTGTACTCATCTTTCCGATAAGATGGAACAGGAATCGTACCCTTGCCCGGTTTGCCTCGGCCGGAGAAGGACGTGGGAAGACCGGCCTGAACCTTTGGTATCAAGGATCACGCGGTCTTTTGGCGATCCTGAATCACGTATGTTTTCAGACACTCCTGGAGGGTGCCTGCGGCCAAGGTCGCACAGTGACGATCTTCTTCGGGCAGTCCTCCCGCCTCTCTCTCGATCGCGAGATAGTCGATGTCTGCAATCTCCTCCGGTGTCTTGTGGAGAGCAAGTCTGGCGGCCGCGGCGCCGCACTCGCTGCTCATTCTACATCCGTCGGTCCAGTACTTGGCTTCAATTACCCGATCTCCCAGAAACTTGAGGGAGATCTTCATCGAATCGCCGCATGTTCCTTTGCTGTACGCGGTGGCATCGGGCTGGTCCATCGTGCCCCAGGAGGGATTAAGCTTCTGCTGAAGTTTCTCTCAACGACCACGTTTCCATCATGACTGTAAGCTATTTCCTCGTAACTCACTGCGCAGCCCCAGAGCGTGAGACGGCAGGAGGGTCGACCACTATCGAGAGTTTGTTGGATCAGGAACCTCGTCTCCTGTCTGATCAACGCCATATCCACCCAGGGCCAACACTCTCTCCTTGAAAGCCGGTCCTCTCATTACGTCCAGGACGGTCCTGATCTTCTCGTCATAGAGAAACTCCTCGGGTATTATCAGGTCGTAGTGTTCAGTTGCCACTGGGACGAAATCAAGATCCAGTGCTCGTGCCGCAGCCAGGACCCCCATTCCCACATCCGCTACTCCCGACAGTACGGCGACAGCGACTGACGTGTGGGTATATTCCTCGATCTGGTAGCCTCTTATCTTTGTCGGATCAATCCCGGCCTTGGAAAGATGGTAGTCGAGAAGGACCCGAGTGCCGGCCCCTGACTGACGATTGATGAAGGAAACGTCCTCCCTCACGAGATCCTCAAAGTCCCGGATGGATTTCGGATTTCCTTTGAGGACAATGAATCCTTGCTCCCTCACCACCCCGCGAAAGACCCTCAGCGGTATTTCGGGAATATACTTCTTGATGTACGACCAGTTGTATTGGCCGGACTCTACATCAAGCAGATGTGAAGTGGCAATGTGAGCGGTGCGGCTCTTGAGCGCGAGGAGACCACCTAGACTCCCCACATGGCTCGAAGAGAGAAAGAGATCATGGGAGCCAAGCTCATCGGCAAGGAGATCGAGGGTGAGGTCGTGGCTTCCGATCACCACCACCGTGCGTTCCACGTCAGCAGCCTCTCGCAAGAGTTCCACCTTCGCCTCGCTCGCTTGCCCAATACCTTCACTGAGGCTTGGAATTCGTATTATGCCGTCGGCCCTCGTCAGGGACGTGATGGATCCCGCCCCTCTCGGCAAAGGCGTTGCGACAATCCGTTCGCCGACCTTTCCTAATTTGACCCGGAAAAATTCTTCCCGACCGAGCTTCGACGGTATTTTTCTCGCGGTGAACGCGGAAAGAGAAGCCCGCCGACGATGGGGAAGGTTCTGCATGGCCTCAAGCACCGGCCACCCGAACGACTCGAATGACAGGATCGATGAGACCGGATAGCCCGGGTTTCCGATCACGGGTTTGTTCTCAACCACACCCAATATCGTTGGCTTACCGGGCATCATGGCCACGCCGTGGACCAGCACGTCGCCCAGTTGCCGTATGGCCGCGGCAGTGTAGTCTTCGCTCCCCGCGGA
Source organism: Deltaproteobacteria bacterium (assembly GCA_037380965.1). GTDB lineage: Bacteria > Desulfobacterota > Desulfomonilia > Desulfomonilales > Desulfomonilaceae > JARRRG01. The sequence continues at coordinate 2,249 of JARRRG010000408.1, read as the reverse complement.
CGAGCCGGCATTGATGACGATGAGATGAGCGTCCGAGCGGACCGCCTCAAGCAAAGCGGCGCTGACCGCGTTAAATTCATCCGGGACAATTGAATGTCGCCTTGCGACTCCACCAGCCTGTTCCACGAGGCCGGATAGCATGACAGTATTATATTCGATCGTCTCACCCGGCGCGGGAGGCCGCTGACCGATGACTTCGTGGGACACGAGCTCCGAACCTGTGGGGATGAGAAGCACTCGGGGCTTCTCCACCACGGTGACGGAGACGATTCCACCGGCCAGGAGGGCTCCCTGCTCGTACGCTCGAATTCGATGAGCCGCGGGCACGATCATCTCCGAGACCACGAAGTCTTCTCCAACCCTCCTGACGTTCTCCCAGGGGACGACAGCCTGTTCTATTTCGAACGTGTCTTCATCCACAAAGTTGACATGCTCGATCATGACGACCGCATTGGTGTCAGGCGGCAAGGGCCGACCGGTGTTGATCGGCCACGCGTTTTTTCCGACGGTAAGACGGTTCGGCCTGTCCGGCCCAGCCCCGAAACTGTCTCGGGCCTGAATCGAAAAACCATCCATCGCAGCAGCATGAAAGTGGGGACAAGACAGCTTTGCAAAGACAGGTGACGCGGTGACGCGCCCCATGGACTCTGTCACCGGGATTTCTTCAGTCCCGGGAAAGCTGCTCCGATCGATGCGCTTCAGAAAAATCGCCAGAGCTTCCTCCGGCGATTTCATGTCCAGAAAGATGTTCCGTCTCAATTCGATCCTCTATCCAGTTGGAAAATAGGTGGACGGTGACCAGATCTCCCTTGTACAGGCCCTCGCAATCCGCTGCGATCCTCACGAATCCGTCGGCCCGGACCATGGCTGAGACCATGCCGGACTTGCCGGGAATTGGGACGGCCAATACCCGATTTTCGTTTTGCTGCAACCTCACCCGTACATAGTCGGTACGACCCTCTCTCGAGGAGAGGTTCCGGCTGAGGAACGCCTGAAGAGCAGGTCGAAAAAAAGGCTTCAGTGACAATTCCCCTTCCAATCGGCGGATGAGCGGTACTACAAACTGCTCGAAGCATACCATCGCGGACACAGGATGCCCAGGCAACCCGAATACCGGCATGTCGCCGACCCGCGCCAGAATGAGCGGTTTGCCCGGTGAAACCGAGACACCGTGCAAGAGTATCTCTGAATCTTTATAGCCCTTCAGGACCTCAATTACCAGGTCCCGGCTGCCCATGGAGCTGCCACCCGAAATGAGCACCAGATCCGACTCGTGAAGCCCCCGGTCGACGAGGGAAGAGAGCGCGTCGAACGTGTCCGGAGCGATGCCGATCCACACAGGCTCTGCATAGGCCTCTCGGACCAGAGCGGTCAACGTATGACGATTCACATCCCTCATACAGCCCGGAGGAGGCTTCTGTTCGATCGGAACAATCTCATCACCGGAACTTATTATGGCGACCGAAGGCTTACGGTAGACCGTGACGGTCTGATGCCCCACCGACGCAAGTAACCCCAGGTCCTGCGGCCTGAGTCTTCGGCCGACCTTGAGCAATGTTTCGCCGGCTTTGAAATCCTCCCCTTTTCGGACGACATTTTCGTAAGGAGCGACCGCCTTGAGCACCTCCACCGTCTGTTCGTCCAAATCTTCCGTTTGCTCCACCATGACCACCGCATCGCATCCGGGTGGAAGGGCTCCTCCAGTCCAGATTCGCACAGCCTGGCCTCTGCCCGGCTGCAAATCACACATCTCTCCCATGGCCACTTCACCGGCAATTTCAAACAGGGCCGGGGAAGACTCTGATGCGCCGAACGTGTCCGTCGAACGCACTGCGAATCCATCCATGGTGGACCGGTCGAAGCCCGGCATGTCTTCCCTTACCTTTACGGGTTCACCGATCACCCGGAAAGCGGCCTCGGCCAAGGGCACGTCCTCCAGATCCAGCGGACGGAACGCTCGGAGGAGCTCTCTTGCCTCTTCGGGCCGCAGAACCCGGAGAAAAGGTTTGACCATCTGTCCTTCTTTTGCTTGGTCTTTCTGCTTTGGTTCGCTCTCTTGCTACGCGTTTCCGCCCCGCCCATCTTGCTGATTTTTAGCTGTTGGCCACAGACCCATACCCGCTTGAGGTGCCTGTAGACATCTTTGGGCATGCCGTCTGGCAGCTCTACAGTGCTATGTTTGTCGAAGAGTTTTACCTTGCCGATATATTTATTCTCGATACCAGCTTCATTGGCGATTGCACCGACAA
>JARRRG010000407.1:0-3530 GCA_037380965.1 Deltaproteobacteria bacterium | reverse complement strand
ATATTTGATCCGAGCGTGTTCGGGCAGCGTGCGATTCACCTTGCGGATCTCCTCGTCGACCAGCTCGATGACCTGCGGTTTCTGCGACAGATCCGTGAAGGTGGTGTACGAAAGATGGTTGGCTTCGGCAAACCTGCCCACATTTTCCAGGTCGATGTTGATCAATGAGGTTACATAGTGCCGCGTTTCACCGCCCACAACGATTGCATCCTTGATGTAGGGACTGAAGCGCAGCCGTACTTCGGTGTACTGGGGCGAGAACTTTTCCCCGGTGGAGAGCATCTTGAGGTCTTCCATCCGGTCGATGACTATCAAGTGGCCTTCTTCATTGATGTACCCGAAATCACCGCTGTGATAGAACCCGTCCTTGAATTTGGCCGCGGTAGCCTCAGGATCCTTGTAATAGCCGGCGAACATGAATTCGCTTTTCACAAGCACTTCACCGTCCTCCGCAATCTTCACCTCAGTCCAGGGCATGGGGACGCCCGACGTCTCGGGGTGAATCGCGCCTCGCCGCGGAATGGAAACCGCGCCCATCTCCGTGCTCCCGTAAAAGAGCTTGATCTCGATCCCAAGGGCCAAGAAAAATCGGATTATCTCCGGGCTGAGCGCTCCTCCGGCCGAATAGACCACTTCCACCCGGGAAAAGCCCAGTCGGTCCCGCAACGGCCTCAAGACCAGCTCGTAGGCCAGCCATTCGAGACTGCGCCACCAGGGACCGAGGGGCTTGCGGGCAATTTTTCTGTCCGCGATCTTCAAGCTGGTTGCCATAAATAGCCTGTACAGCCAACGGCGGAGAGCCGTCGTGTCGATGATCCGAGCCTGAACCATGCTGTTGACGTTCTCCCAGAGCCGAGCGCCAAAAAAGAGGACGGCAGGGCCGATCTCGCGGATATTCTCATGCACGGTTTCAGGTTCCTCGGGGAAGTTCACCCGAAGCCCTGCAATCAGGTTCCCGCCTATGCCGAGAGCCTGCTCGGCAGCCCAGGCAGGGGGAATGAAGGAGAGGTACTCACGTCCGCCGCGCGCCCAGCCGTCAACCCGGGCCCATTCCACGATGCCGTCGACAAGGAAGTGGTGGTCCAGCATAGCTCCTTTGGGCAAGCCCGTGGTGCCGGACGTGTAGCAGAGTACCGCGAGGTCTCTGGAAGCTCCCTGATCAATGAGCCGGTCAAAAAGCTCGGGGTCGCTCTCTCCGAATTCGCGGCCGCGCTCCATCACCTCTTCGATGGAGAGGAGGTCAGGGTCGTCGTATTCCCATAGTCCTTTCGGATCCCAGTAGATGATTTTTTTCAGAAGGGGCAGCTCCGGTTTGATCTCCAGGAGCTTGTCCACTTGCTCCTGGTCATGGGCCACCACAAAGCTCGATTCGGAATGCTCGACAAAGTACTTCACCTCCTGGGCCTGGCAATCGGTATAGATGCCCACTGCAACACCGCCCGCGCATTGCGCGGCCAGCTCAGCCCAGTACCACTCAGGCTTGTTTTCACCGATAATGGACACCTTGTCCTCGCGGCCGAGCCCCAGACTGACCATCCCGAGGCACAAATCCCTCACCTTTCCATAGTATTGCCGCCAGGAGTAGGTCTTCCAGATACCGCGGTCCTTGACCCTCATGGCTACCGTCCTGCCCCCCGACCGTTGGGCTCGGTCTCTGAGAAGCTTGGGCAAGGTATCCAGTCTTGGGTCTGTTTGGCCGTTCGTCATGGTTGCTCGTCCCCGAGGTACGCCTGAATGACCCGTGGATCCCGAATGATCTCATCCGGGGAGCTGTCCGCAATCTTGACCCCGAAATCCAGCACAACGCACCGCTCCGCGACATCCAGTATCACCTCCATGTCGTGCTCCACGATGAGCATGGGTATTCGCCGCAACTCGGAGATGTCCAGGATGAACCGCGCCATATCCTCCTTTTCCTCGACATTCATGCCGGCCATGGGCTCGTCCAGAAGGAGCAGCGTGGGGTCAATGGCCAGGGCCCTACCCAGTTCGACCCGCTTGCGCACTCCATAGGGAAGAGTCCCGACGACTTGCTGCCGGACCGGCGCCATTTCCAGGAAATCAATGATATCTTCAACTACCTCCCGGTGGGCCATCTCCTCTCGGATGCTGGGTCCGAAAAAGAAGGCTCCCGCGAGGGCTCCGTGTCTCATGTGGATGTGACGCGCGGCCATGAGGTTTTCGAGCACCGTCAGTCCCGTGTACAGCTCGATATTTTGAAATGTGCGTGCGATGCCCAAGCGGGCGATGACGTGAGGCTTGAGCGAATGGATGGGCCGGCCCTGAAATTCGATCACTCCCTGCTGAGCCCGGTAGAAGCCGTTGATGCAATTGAGCAGGCTCGACTTTCCCGCCCCATTCGGGCCGATGACCGCCAGGATCTCATGCGTGCCGGCAGCGAGATCCACTCCGTTGAGGGCTTGAACGCCACCGAAGTTGAGTCGCAAGTCTTTTATGACCAAGACATGATCAGCGGCCATAAGATTCCTGGCTCCCGGAAGAGTTGATTGCAAACGCGGTTACCGGCCCCGGCATCGAGGCGCGGTCGAACGCGGTCGCGACAGTGGGCACACCGGCTCTAGCTTCTTTTCGGCACGAGAGCTCTGATGCCCTCCAGAATCTCCTCATCGGTGGACGCGGGACCGAAGGCCGCGGCCACCCCCATCTGCCTGAGCTTTTCGCGGTCACCGGGAGTGATCACCGATCCTCCCACTACAATCGGGATTTCCAGATTCTTTTCCTTCAGCAGCCGTATCAGTTCGGGAATGTAGTAGAGGTATTCCCACGAATGACAGCTCAGACCGATGAGATCCACATCCTCCTGCATGCTCGTCTGCGCGATCATGGGCGGCACGTTGAACCTTCCCGTGTAGATCACCTCCATGCCCGAGTCCCTGAGCATTCTCGAAACCCCGATGGCTCCTCCCTCGTGTTGATCCAATCCCAACACACCGATGAGAACCCGGATTCTATCCATGCATGAACCTCATTCCAGCGGCGAATCGATCAGTCCGTGGGGATCGTACGGAAAACCGTGGGCCGTTCGCATCACACCTGCGATTTCGCCCATTGTCGCGCCTGCCTCGGTTGCTGCGAGAATGGGGTACATCAGGTTTTCCTCTTCGGATTTCGCGGCTTCATGAACATCCTGGAGAACCGTTCTGAGCCGGTTCCGGTCTCTTGCGGCCTTGTAGTCTTTTATTTTCTGAATGTGATCCAGGCAGGGTTCGATCTTTTGCTCGACAATTTCCTTGAGAAGGGTGTCCTCCTCATCGGGGATCCGGTGAACATTGACACCCACTTTGAGGGCTTCGCGGTCTCGCATGCGCCTGGAATAGCGTTCCATGGCATCGTCGAGAAACTTTTTGAACCATCCCTTGTCGGAAAGCTCCGCGGGATCGCCCTTGGCTTCAATTTCCGCCAACATATCCCGGATCCGCTTCTCTACCTGATCGGTGAGCGCTTCCAGGTAATATGATCCACCCAATGGATCGGTCACCTTTGAAACATTGGACTCCAGATGAATAACC
>JARRRG010000406.1:0-3537 GCA_037380965.1 Deltaproteobacteria bacterium | reverse complement strand
CCAAGAATCGATATCTCGTAACTGACCATAACTTTACCCATATCTTCATTGTACCCACCTTATGCTCGCGCAATGCATCGGGTCCAGTGTAGAGCTCGATAGAGAGTGAACACTCCGAACCGAGTCTAGCGAAAAGCCTCGGTCGAGTACCGAAGGCAACGCGCGTCTTCGGGAAACAGCCGGTGGAATTGAGAAATCTTTAGAGCTCGTATTCGGCAGTTCCCGATAGGATACAACAAGTTCGGAAAAAATCGTACTTTAAGACAGCGCGACTTCGAGGCTCGGCAGTGTTTCTTTCGAGGAGCGCCTCCCACCTCTGCCCGCCGGTGAAAGAGGATTCGGGCGGGACATTCGGCTCACTGTTCATTCTCCGACCAGCACGATCCTCGCGTCCATGACATTGGTCCGGGTGGGGCCCGTCATGATCAGGTCTCCGAGCTCGTGAAAAAAATGGTACGAATCGTTCCGGGCGAGGAACGCGTCGGGATTCAGGCCCGCTGCCTCCGCGCGCTCCAGGGTGCGACTGTCAACAACAGCTCCGGCCGCGTCGGTCGGGCCATCCGTACCGTCGGTTCCCGCGCTGAGAAAGAGGGTGTTCGGCAGGCGGGAAGCCGTCCGCACCAGGGCCAGCGCGAATTCCTGATTTCTGCCGCCGAAGCCGCTTCCTTTGATGACCACGGTCGTCTCCCCCCCGCTCAGCAGACACGCGGGCGCGGCAACGGGATTCCCCGTGGAACATATTTCCTCGGCCAGGGCGCTGTGAAAAAGCGCGGCTTGAGTCGTATCGCCTCTCACCGTTGAGGAGAGAATGAGGGCCCGATATCCAAGCTCTCGCGCCATTGCTTCCCCCGCGCGCAGGGAAATGATGTTGGAGCCCACAATGACGTTGCGCACTCGATCGAATATCTCGTCGCCTTCCTTGGGGTTCTCCGGCACCTTCCCCTCCGCACCGTCCTGAATTCGTCTGACCGCGGCCTTGGGTGCGCGTTCCAGGAGTTCGTAGCGTCGGAGTATCTCCAGGGCCTCTCCAAAGGTCGACCGGTCCGGCACGAAGGGCCCGGACGCGATCGTGTCCGGGTCATCGCCGATAACGTCGGAGAGCATAAGATTGCCCACAAAGGCCGGGTAGGCAATCCTCGTCAAATTGCCTCCCTTGACGAGGGAAAGATGCTTTCGCACGGTGTTTATCTGATGAATATCGGCTCCCACCTCCAGCAGTCGCTTGGTAAGCTCCTCCTTTTGTTGCAACGTCACTGGTTCGGCGGGAGCGGGAAGCAGAGCCGATCCTCCTCCGGATATGCACGATATCACAAGGTCTCCGGAACCTGCTGATTCGAGGAGAGTCATGATTTGCTGTGCCGCTTTCTCGCCCGCGGAGTCGGGCAGGGGATGAGCCGCCTCCATGACGCGGATCTTCTTCAAAGGGAGACCGTGACCGTATTTTACGCAAATTACCCCTCCTTCAAGGCGATCCCCCAGAACATCTTCCAGCGCCTTTCCCATCGGCGCGCTCCCTTTGCCTCCTCCAACCACCAGCACGCGGCCGAAGGTCCGCAGGCTTATCCGCGTGTCAGAGCCCACCAGGAGATCATCCCCCTCCAGTTTCACGAAACGCTTGACCGCGATCTCGGGATCAGCCGCTTCCAATGCTGCATTGAGGATCTGCCGAGCATCCTTTCTCAAGCGTTCGAGATTGCCATTTCCGGACATCTTCCCTCCCCTGCCGGAGCATTTGTCGCGTTGGGGCGCGCAAGCTCTATGTATCAGTCGGGCGTGCATGATTCCAGGGCGATGCGCGATCGGAATCTAGACATTACATCATAAAATACTTTCAACATGTTGTTAATTATGATATATTGCTATCCGGTATATTTCCACGGGACCCTGCTGGGTCATTCAAGGGGAATGGAAATGAAGAAATGGATTCCTTGCTCGGCGCTCATCACCGTGATGTTACTCTCCCTTCCCGCAATCAGTTCGGCACGGGGCACGCGCTACTTTATAAACTGGCCCGAGGGTCATATCGGCCCCGTTTACGTTCAGGTCTATGATATTCGCTGCAATAATCCGTACGAGGTCCTGGATCGGTTTCGGGTCTGGGTGACCTGGGGGAATAAAACCAAATGCTACGAGATAGGGAACCTCGGAACGTACACCTTGAAATTCTACAAATATCACCATCACTCGGGACCGATGATTATCTCGGGGAACGGGTCGTCCTTCAAGGTACGCTACAGTGTAGTACCCCCGTGGATCTGAGGCGCTGTCCATCCGGGATCGAAAAGGTCCGTTCCGCGTTTCTCTTCCGGTGCGATGGTCGGCGAAGCTGTGGGCCTCCCGAGTCAGGCCCCTTCCTCCCTGGTCTCAACGCGTTACGAGGGCCTCTCACCCTTTGCACGACATGCCAGTGAAGATTCTCACACTTCACCGGCTCCGAGCGAGCGAGCCGTGACAGCCAAAGGTTTTCCCCTTCTCACAGCTTTCGGGATTGACGCTCGAATCCACGTAATCGCTCTCGTTGGAGCGGGCGGGAAGACGTCCCTCATGTACGCGTTGGCCCAGGAGATGGTGCGTGCCGGCAAGAGGGCGGTCTCCACCACTACGACGAAAATCTTTCCCCCTGAATCTCCCGAATCTCCGTGCCTCATTCTCTTGGAAGACGATCCCGAACTCAAAGAGCTACCGGCGAGTCTTTCGCGGTTCGGACACGTAACCGTGGCCCGCAAGATTCTCAACGTAGGCAAACTGGAAGGGGTGACCGAAGCAACCATCGTACGCTGTTCCGAGGTGGCGGATTGGGTCCTGGTTGAAGCAGACGGAGCCGCGCGCAAGCCTGTTAAAGCGCCTGAATCATGGGAACCGGCTATCCCGGACTGCACCAACCTTGTCATTCCGGTGGTCGGCCTCGACTGCCTGGGAAAACCGGCCACAGATGAGTGGGCGTTCCGACTGGAACAGTTTCTTGCCGTGACCGGCCTGGCAAAGGGCCAACTCATAACCCCGGAGTCGCTGGGGCGCCTCCTCGGCGGTAAGCAAGGAGGACTCCAGGGGGTGCCTGAAGGGGCAAAGGTAATACCTTTTCTCAACAAACTCGATCTGATGGATAGTCCGGGCCACCTAGACGCGATAGCAAAGGCTGTGGCGATGACGGCAGGGGATCGCGTCTCACGAATGGTGGCAGGCGCGGTGAAGGGAAACATTCGAACCACGACCTATGCGGTCACCCCCATGAACGAGTAAGCCGGCCCCCTGCACGCGATGCACGGGAAGAACGTTTCCTGGGACCAAAAAATCCGCGGAGGCTCTCCCTCGAGGATGGATAGACGCAGCGCTTCTCTTATCGTCCACAATGGGAGTTGGAATTACAGGTCGGCCGAGAGATGTCCTCGAAAGGGGTGAGCATCCTTGCTCCGGTTGTCCGGCGGGACGACGGAAGGAGGGATGGTGAGGTCGCGATGAATCTCCTTGTGGCTTCCGGTTGAGAAGCTTTCCGATCCGCACAATAACGTTCCGTCTGCTGCGCGGACTTCCAGGAAG